>JABFSD010001085.1 GCA_013140935.1 Acidobacteriota bacterium | reverse complement strand
AAAACGAAAGTTGTATTTTAAGCAGGAGGAATTTATGACACGACCACACATCGAACCCTTTGTGGACCGCGAAGTAGATTTCAAAAAAATGACCTTGCCCGGCTTTCCTATCGGGATGCACTACAAGATGCTGAGTCTCAACCCCGAAAGCGGAGCTTGCACGATGACCGTGCAATACGAGGCCGGATACAACCAAACGCCGACTGTATGTTACTCCGACGTAGAGTTGATGATTATGGAGGGCGGTCTTAAAGTCGGCGACCAGCTTTGTGGCCCCGGTTATTATTTCTTCGTACCGAAAGGCGTTTCGCTCCCGGCGATTTCCAGCGAAAAAGGCGCGCTCTGTTTGTTGATGTATAACGACAGCGAGCCACACTTGATTGAGTCCGATCAGGATCTGGAAGGCGCAGCACAGGAAGATTTCATCAAGGTGCAATCTTACGAAGACATGCCGTGGCAAGTGCCGACGCTGTTTCCGCAAACCGCCTCGGGTTGTTTACTCAAAGTATTGCGCTTCGACCCCAAGACGCACGCGATGACGTTTCTTTATTCGATGACGCCCGGCTTCCAGCAAGACAACATCAGTTATCACGATTGCGCCGAGGAGGCTTATCACATTTGGGGCACTTCGTGGATGATGCAATTCGGCGACTTACCAACCGGAGGCTATTTCTGGCGTCCGCCTTATATCAACCACGGTGCATTTTATAGTGAGAACGGCATTCTCGGTTTCGGGCGCACCGACGGTCAGTTACATAATTATTTTCACTGGAATCCTTACTCGACGCCGGAAGAAAATGCCGATCGCGCGGCCGCTCAACTAACGCGGCAAAAGCCTGAGTTACATAAATGGATTATCGCTACCGATCACAATCACATTCACTTTAACGATTTTGAATATCCCGAAGACGGCTACGACCACGCACACGTAGACGGACAAGGTAAAGTACGAAATCACAAACACAAATAGCTGGAAGTCAGTAGCTGGGTTTGCAAGCTACTATTTCCCAGCTAAAGGCTGCTATGTCCAAAACTTTCGCCAGCAAACGAGTGCCGCTTTATTACCAGCTTGAAAACTTGCTGCGGGAAAAAATCGTCTCTGGCAAAGTTACCGTGGGCGACCGTTTGCCGACTGAAAGTGAGTTGATCGAGCAATACGGCGTGAGCCGCATCACGGTGCGACAAGCGTTGATGGCATTGGCTGAAGAAGGCTTGATCGAACGACGACAAGGACGCGGAACTTTCGTCGCGGAACGGCGCACGCGCAAGCGTCCTTTCGAGGGCCAAACTCATCTCACCGGCTCACTCGACGAAGTAATTGCAATGGGTCTGATGACGCCGGTTAAGGTAATCGAGATCAACCACGTCGAAGCCGATCCACACGAAGCAGAATGGCTGGGGCTGAAAGTGGGTGATCCCGTTTATCGCATCAAGCGCATGCGAATACGTGAGGGCAAACCCTATAGTTACATCGTAAATTGCGTCCCGGCAGAAATCGGCGCGCAACTTACCCGCGAAGAATTAAGCACCGGCACTTTGCTTGAGTTACTCGAACGAAAATGCAAGATACGGTTAAAAGAAGCGACGCAACAAATCACCGCAGCGTTGGCTGATCCTTACGTGGCCGGTTTATTGGACGTACACATCGGTTCAGCTTTGTTATCCATCGAGCGCACGGTGTTCACCGATACGGGCCGTCGAGTGGAATATGTTCACGTGCTTTATCGTACGGATTTATATAGCTATACCGTACATCTAACGCGCGACAAAGTACCCACAGTCTCTCCGCGCCCCAACTCAAAATCTGTCAAAAAATCATGAGCTACGATTTAATCATAAAATACGGCAGCGTTGTTTTCCCCTATCACGGAACCGTCCGGTGCGACCTTGGGGTGCGCGCTGGTAAAATTGCCGCTATCGCCGACGAAATCGCCAGCACCGCTGGCTCTCAAGTGATTGACGCGCGCGGCAAATATGTTTTTCCCGGCGCAGTGGATTCGCACTTTCACGTAGGGATCTATCGCCCTCACAGCGAAGACGCTGAGAGCGAATCACGATCCGCACTCGTAGGCGGCGTCTCGACATTGATTAGTTACTTCCGCACCGGCCAGCATTACTTAAATAAAACGGGTTTATACAAAGACATTTTTCCTGAGGTGCAACAATTATCTTCCGGCCATTTTTATACGGATTACGGCTATCATATTGCGGTGATGACGGCGGCTCAGTTAGACGAAGTAGATTGGTTAGTGGAAACTGCAGGCGTAGGTTCTTTCAAGTTTTATATGTTTTATAAGTCGCTTACCCTTTCGGCGGATTCAACCAAAGGCAGCGCCTACACGATGGCCGAAAATTATGATCTCGGCCATCTTTATGAATTGATGACACGGGTTTCTCAAATTGCCGCTAAACATAAAGACAAGGCGCGCATTTCTTTGTCACTGCATTGCGAAAACCCCGAACTCATTCGCGTATTTATCGAGCGCGCCAAACAACAAGGTTTGACCGGACTCAAGGCTTACAGCGAAGGCCGTCCGCCGCTCACGGAACGCTTATCCGTACACGAAGCCGCCATTCTGGCTGACGCTACGGGTTGCCCGATTAACTTGTTGCACCTGTCTTCGCGCGACGCCTTGCAGGCGGGGATTGACGTACGCCGCCAATATCCGGCGCACGATATTAAGTTAGAAACTACCTTGCATCACCTGGCGCTCGACCACGAAGAACTCGACCGCAACGGCATCGGCATTCGCGGGAAAGTAAATCCGCCGATTCGCACGCGCGAGCATTCCAATTTTTTGTGGGAAGGTATCAAAAACGGTAGCGTTGATACCGTCGTGAGCGATCACGCTTGTTGCGGCGAAGAACACAAACATGAGAACGACCTTTGGGGCAGTCTGCCTGGTTTCGGGGGGGCTTCGATACTTTATCCGGTGTTACTCAGTGAAGGTTGCCACAAACGCGGCGTTAGCTTGCAGCGCGTCGCTGAGTTAGTCAGCGCCAATCCCGCGCGGGCTTTCGGGTTGTATCCGCGTAAAGGTTGTATTGCCATCGGCGCGGACGCTGACTTCGCCATTGTGGATATGGAGAAAGAACAACCGATCACTACCGAAGCCTGCTTTTCGGCACAAGACCATACGCCGTTTGAAGGGTTTATGACCAAGGGCTGGCCTACGCATACCATCGTGCGAGGAAACGTGATGCTGGAAAACGGCAAGGTAAACGACCGGCGACTGGGTGAATTTATTCGTCGCCCAGTGGCGTTGCATGAAAATGCCGCCTAACTCAAAAATAAATATGCAATCCACTCCCGCAAAATCCGGGTTATTTTACGGCTATTTCATCGTCGCCGTCTCAACGCTGGCGATGATGCTTTCCAACGGCTTTTCGATCGGCGGCCTGCCGGCTTTTTACCCAGAGATGCTTAAAGAAATGGGCAGTCTCGGACAAGCGCCTAATATCGCGAGGGCGAGCGCCGTCACGTTTATTTTGTCGGGATTGCTGTCGCCCTTTGCGGGTCAGTTATTACGCCGCCTCAACGTAAAAGTATTCATGAGTCTGGGTTGCTTGCTGCTGGGAATGGGATTGTTTCTTTATTCCCAAGCCTATGTGAGGCCACAGATTTATGCCGCGCACGTGTTATTCGGATTGACGCTCTGTTTTCTTAGCTTAATTCCCAACACTGTTTTAATCTCGAATTGGTTTCGCCAACAACGCGGCACGGCCATGGGCATCGCTGTAACGGGTACCAGTTTAGGAACCGTCGTCATTCCTTTAGTCGCCAGCCCGCTTATTCGTAATTACGGCTGGCGTAACGCGATGTTATTGATGAGTGCCAGTGTTTGGGTTTTGTTGTTGCCGTTGATCTGGTTAATCGTCAGGATTCGCCCGCAGGAAGTAGGTCAACTTCCCGATGGTAAAAGCACGGGAGAAGCTCTGCCCTCGTCGCCGCCCGATCCTGCCTCACTGCCGGGGATGACATTGAGCGAAGCCTTTCGCACACCACTGTTCTGGATTTTCTCTGTGTGCGCGATGATGTTGTTTTATGCGATTTTGGCTGTCGTGCAACAACTCATTATTTTTCTTACTTCCGCGCAAATCGGGATGACGGGCGAAGCGGCGCGGGGAGTGCAAGCGTTAATGGGCACCGCCAGCATCGGCGGGAAATTGATTTTCGGCGTAGCCAGCGACAGGTGGCCGCGTCCTAAAGTCAACGCGCTATGCTGTGCCGTGCTGGCCGCCGGTTGTTGTATGTTGCCTTTTTTAAGTGCGCAAAATGCCACAACCTTTGCGGTGCTGTTCGGACTGGGTTACGGCGGAGCTTTCGTTACGATTCAGCTACTCATGGCGGAGTGTTTCGGCCTGCGGGACTTGGGACGCATTATTGCCTGCATTGCGGTCATCGAAACCGCTGGTGGGGCGTTAGGGAATATCATCACAGGGGAAATCGCTCAGCGCTTCGACTCGTACGTAACGGCTTATTATGGAGTCATTATCGCCAGTTTTATCGCGCTTTTATCAGGATTATTTTTAGTTAAAAAGACGGTAGCCTTTTCAGAAATCAGGCATCGTTAGTGCGAACGAGATCATAACTTGAAGAGTACGATTCCTTGTGGGATCAATCGTATAGGACCGAGTAACCCTGAAACTAATGGCGCATACTTTCGGTCATACTGTTGCCAAGCGTTGGTTCCAAGCTGATAACTGGCAGAGGCTTGCTGATAACGCTTTTTCAACTCAGTGGGAAATTCCGCGAGGGTTCTCAACCCTGCTACTTGATTATGCAAAGTGTTCGTTACGGCTATACGCAAGTGATTTTCATTAGGTTTTAACTCGCTGGTTACCTCAAAATCATAAGGCTGCATCCAGCGCACGCCGATTCGTTTATGGTTCAACGTCACTTCGGCGGTTTCCGCCACCTTGCCTAAATCCAAAATCCATCGAACATTTTCCGTCAGACTTTCTGGTGGCATCAGAAATTGTAACTCGTAAATGCCTTCACCTGAGAAATAGCGAAACTCTTCGCTATCCGTCCAAGAAATCAAGTTAGTCAGCGTTTTGGTTATTTTCCCTTCACGCATTCCACCCGCCACGAATTTCCATTCACCTCGCAGAGAAACGGCTTCGGGTAAGGCAGGAGCCCAAGCGCGCAGTGTTTGGCGGCTCATCCCTCGAGCCACGACGGCGGAATGTTCCCCTTCACGCGTCGCATAAGCGATGATGCCATTCGGCCTGACAGCCTCAATTACCGCCAAATCGGTTCTCACCACATACGGACGTGATGTGTTAGGACGAAAAACAAAAAAAATCGATTCCCAAGGTGACATTGTCACGGGAATTTCCGTGCGACTCATTGTCGTGCGATATTCAGGTAAAGACCTAATCTGACCTGACATCGCATCCCAAAGCTCTACGGTTTTTCCGGTGGTTCTTACGCTAACCGTCGTCGTTATCTTATTCGGCTGTAAGTTCGTTAAAAAATAAATATCCATATCGCCAGTGCGTTTATGAATAAAAGTTAAACCGTTACTTTGCTCGTTATCGGGTAAAGAGAAATCCGGCGATTTCACCTCTTGCAATATCTCAAGCAATTTACGTTGAGGCGGTGTAATCAGCGGTCTGATCTCATTCTGAAAACTAGGAGTAGACTCAATAATCTTATACTCCGGCAAAAAATGAACACTGCTATTCCTGCCGTTGAAAAGTTTTTGGACGATTTGAGTGATACGCGCGTCGTGCAACAAAGTAGCTGCTTTTATCCCTGCTGCGTAGCGAGGCAACAGGTCGAGGGCGATTACGACGCCACCATTAAGCGCAAACGATTCGATGCGCTGCAAACTCGCCAAAGGGATTACCGCCGTTTTAGGTAAAAGCAGGATTCGATAACTGTGTTGATTAATCTTTATTTCACCGCTATCGGTCGTGGTCGCTGGGTTTTGTAACAAATCATCATTCACGAAATCATAATCATAGCCGTTAGCGACCAAGAGCTTAGGCAAATCACCGGAAGGCGATCTTTGTTGGGTATAATCATAGACGGCAGTTTCAGACCAGGCAGTAGCTTGCGAAGAATAAATTAATACATCAGCAACTAACTGGCCTTGTCGCAGCAACCAGCAACAGCGACCAGTGTAATCACTTAGGCCACGATAATGTTTAAACCAAGGGGCCCAAGGCTGAATACGGTTGGGCCACGGTAAATCGCGTTCCGGTGAGACTTCCGATTCTTCCGAGTAAGTCCAGCCGTGGTTATAAATTTGAGTTACCCCATCGCGCAGATAAGCGTCAGTCGTGCGCTTCATTTCTTCGAGCGTTGTGCGATATCGTTCTGCACGCAAAGAGGTGACGGCTTCGGCTGAAACAATGCCGCGCCCATAAAAGCGCGCTCCCGAAGCCGTAGCCTTAAGTGGCTCAGCAATCGTTTCAAAGCGCGTCGCACCAATGGCAGCCTCCCGTTGATGCGCCAAACCGGCAGCTTCGATTAATTCCGTAGCCAAGGGAGAATAAGCTTTTATGCGCGCTTGCAAGCGGTTTGCCTTACACCAGGCGGAGAACTCGCCGTAATAAATTTCTTTGCTTAGTTGATGTAAAAACTCGTTGACGTCATAACGAACGCGGGCGGTGATTGGCCCTGCCTCTTGCCATAGCGCGGGCAAATAGCGCGTCAAATCGTAACCTTTGCGCCGATTGAATTCCGCCAACAGGTGATTGCTCCAAAGTAAGGTGCCCGGCAACGGAGCAATCTCGAAACCATCAGCAAAAAATGAATGAATCGTTTTGCCGAAATACTTGCCCAGTTTTTTAGTGAAATGGCCGCCAAGATAAGTGACATAATTCCGCATCGCCTGTGGATTAAAGTGATCTATACAGTAATTTAACGGCTCAAGATTTTGGGCGGAGTTAGCCTGCCCGGTGTATTGCAATCGAAACACGCCAATGCGCCATTTCCCTTTCGGTATTTCCCAGCTTAACTTGTCGTTAATAACTTGATGAGTAAGAACGACCAGCGAATCGCTATTCAATTTACTACCTTCTACTTGAGCTGCTACCACGGCTAGAATCTGGCTTTGATCGGGGGCTTGCCAAGTCACGTTGCCATATAAGGTTTGTCCTGTAAGAAGTAATGGTTGAGTAACTTTAAATGGCGGTAAAATCTCGTCCAATAAACGTGGGCCAGTAACATCCAGCCATACGGGAGCGAGGCACTTGCTTCGTTCCGTTACCGGCACCCAAAAACCGCCGAAACTCAATCCCGCGCCGAAGCCCAGTGAGACAGATAAATCTAATAACGTGGCACGTTCGGCGGTGAATGCCATCATCTCAAAAAATTGATTGGATAAATAAGGCAGGTTTCCTTTTTCATACCATTGCCACGAACTGACGATTTCGACGCCGCCGATGCCTGCGGCTTTCATCGCGGTGAGTTGCTGTTCGATCCCGGCTTTACTCACCGCATTCCCCGGCCACCACCAACGCGTGTGAGGGCGGCAATCGCGCGGAGGGTTTTTCCAGCCGACCAAAAGCGCATCGGACTCTGTTAATTGCAGAGGCGGCAATAACGCCAGCGACCCGGAAACACCAACTTGTTGTAAAAAATCGCGGCGAGTGATCCGTTTCATAAACTCAGTCTATCAATTCGTGATGTATTTAGGTCGTGATGTATTTAGGGGGATACCATATTTCCGGGACAGCGCTGGCGCGATGTTCGTTGATAATCGTGACTTTAATCAACTCACCCTGCTCGAAAGTTTGCCACACGCGCGATTTATAGTGCGGCGTAACCATTACGATTGTTTCGACGACATGAGATTGCGGTTTCGCTTTCCAATGGTAGGGAAAAACGTAAACCTGATCGTTTACAAAAATTACTTCTCCGTGAAAGTTCGGATCGTCGAAAATCATCGTTTCGCCCATCGCGTCAAACCGGGCGTGAAAATCGAACTGGATGGCGTCGCCTTCCGGCCACTGATAAGTAACTCGTTCATACCAATCGTTGCCTTCCAATCGAGTTTCCTGGCGCGAAGTGAAGGTGTCGAGCACCTCGCCTTTCGGTGTCACATGGGTGTAAGTTCCCGCCCAAACACCGGTCACTTGCCGCAATCTTTCTTTTAACGATAACACCATTAACTCCACAACAAGTTCCTCTTCCCTTTTTTATACCACACCCATTCAAGC
>JABFSD010000084.1 GCA_013140935.1 Acidobacteriota bacterium | reverse complement strand
CAGCTACGACCACGGCGCTGGGCTGTGTACCGGTGTTGTAAGTCGCTGCCGCTGCGAACGTGCCGTTGCCGTTTCCACGCAGGATCATCACCGTACTCGTCAGATAGTTGCTCAGGGCCAGATCGGCAAGGTTGTCGCCATTGAAATCACCCGACGCCACGGCTGACGGATTTTGCCCCGAGCTGAGAATGGGTGATCCGCTGGCCGGTGAAAAACCGCCAGTCCCATTCCCCAATAAAATGTCTACGCCATTATTGAAAAAATTCGAGACGGCTAAATCCTGTCTGCCGTCGCGATTGAAATCGGCGACGACGGCCCCTGACGGATTTCCGCCGACGTTGACTGTGCTGGCGGTCGTAAATCGGCCTTGTCCGTTGCCCAGCAAAATTGAGACACTCTGTCCCGTGTAATTGACAACCGCCAGATCGTGTTGCGTGTCGTTATTGAAGTCGCCTGCCACCAGAGCGCGCGGTCCCAGCCCAACATTTACGAAAGCATTGGTGTTTTCCGTGAAGGTGCCATCGCCGTTACCTAACCAGATGACGACTTGCCCGCTATTTTTCACGATCTCCAAGTCCTGCTTGCCGTCGCGATTGAAATCCTGCGCGACTGCGTCATAAGGATATTGCGTGCCCACATTGAAACTGGCTGGGCTGGGGTTGCTAAAACCGCCACTTCCATTGCCGAGCAGAATCGTCACCGTCCAGTTGAAGTAGTTCGTGATGGCTAGGTCGGGTTTGCTGTCATTGTTAAAATCCGCCACCGTCACTGATTGTGGTTGCTGTCCAATCATGGCTCCAGCCGCGAGCGTTCCTGACTGGAAGGCCGCACCAGTGCAACTGGTTTGCGTTTGGCGGGCGACTGCTTCACTGACAGGCAGCCACCAACTATTGTGAGCGACACTCATGAGCGAAGCGACCAATGCGAGGGATAAGGTGAAGAGGGAATACGAGAATATCCGTTTTTTCATTTCGATAGCTCCTAACTCGGCGAACGAGTTGATCATAATCATTACTAATTTATGCAAGACGAAGCGGCGCATCAGGTGTTCTGTCAGTTCATATGCCTGGTTTTGTTCTGCGGCTTTAGGCGCACTGCCAGCCAAACGGCTTTAGGGATTGCCGATACGACGCTTTTGCTCAATGGGGTCGGACGATTCGTGATGGGAACGTATGCTTGTGTGTAGCCATTCACCGCGCGTCGCTCGATGAGGGGAGCGCGTCCGCTGGTCTGGGAAGCCAAATTACAGATGATTACTGCTGAATTTCAGGCGCGTCTGATGGCGTTCGGCTGGGGCACGTTGCCGATGAATGCTATCGAAGCGAAATATGTTTGCGACAAGAGTTGATTCTTGAATCAGGCAGAAGCGGAATGAGGACGCTCGCCTGATTGGCATTCTTTAGCGCGCTGCGCTTTCTGTCCAGTAAAAATTTGTAACATTCGCGGTGAAGCGGTTGTTCATAAGGGCATTTGCCACTATCGTGCCGTGCAACGAATCCCCCCTGCATTTCATTCAATCCGACAAATCGCATTTTTACGAAGTGGACATACCTATCACCAAAGGATATGAGTTCGCGGGCTATCGCTTTGCGCCGAACCTGCGCTTGCTGTGGCGCGATGGCGAACCGTTGGCGCTCACTGATCGCATTAGCCGCATGCTGTCTTATCTCATCGAGCAGCGCGGACGCATCGTCAGTCAAAACGAATTGCTTGAAGCCCTTTGGCAAGACACGCACGTCGCCGACGCCAACGTGCGCGTCACCATGAATCGTTTGCGCACTTTATTGCGCGAAGAGGAAAACGCCACGCCGCTGATTCTGACGATTCCGAAACAGGGCTATCGTTTCGTTGCCGACGTAGCCGTGCGCTTGCCTGAAACGGCTGCGAGCGTAGCGGCCAAAACGTTGGGCGAAATCGCTCCGCAGGAAAAACTTTACGCCGAACAGCTTTTCCTGCGGGGTCGTCAGTTGATCGAATCGCACGAGCCGCACGCTTTTGAGAAGGGCTTACACTTCTTGCGCGAAGCCGTGCGGCTAAATCCGCAAATGATCGAAGCCTGGGTGGGTATCGCCAATGCTTATACTTATCTAGGTACGTTTCAGATCAATTCACCGCACAACGTGTTTCCGCAGGCAGAACAGGCTTTGCAAAAAGCGCGGGCGCTTGATGCTGACGAACCGATCTTACTCGCTGCCCGGGCGAATTACCTATTGATGAGCCAGTGGGATGCGGCAGAAAGCGGGCACTTGTTAGAGCAAGCCTTACAACGTTTACCGCAAAACGCGACGATTGAGTATCAGGCGGGCTTGCACGCGCTGATGACTGCTGACTCAACTCGTGCGATTGAATGTTTGCGACGTTCGATGGCGCTTGAGCCACTTTTTTTTCCGCCGGTGCTGGCTTTGGCACAAGCGCAAGCGCAAGCTGGGGAAGTGACGGCTGCTTTCACAACGCTACAAAAATTGTTGGTGTTGGAAGAACCGCTGAATTTCGCGCATTACGATCTCAGCCGCCTTTACCTCAACGAAGCCAAACTCGATGAGGCGTTGGCTTGTGCGGAACGCGC
>JABFSD010000660.1 GCA_013140935.1 Acidobacteriota bacterium | reverse complement strand
AGTGCCGCGCAACTTCCAACCCCAGGCTTTTGGCCCAAACGTCAACCAGAACGGTCATCGCAACGGCCACGACAACGGAAAACCCAAAAAGAAAAAATAACTCTATGCGCCCTATCTGTTCTATTTTTGGTTTTTGTTTATTCCTGCTCTTCACGACTTCCCTTTCCGCGCAAACACTCAAACGCGATTATCTCGAATACTTGAAAACCGCTGCCGCGCAGGCGTGGGAAGCCAATCCTAAAATCATCGAAGACTGGAAACGCACCACCAAACCCAGTGAGTTGTGGGGTTATGACGCACCAGCGAATCCGGTCTATCTGGCTGATACGTTGGGCTATCTCTATCAAGAGACGAAAGACCGCCGTTATGCCGAACAGGCGCGCGATTTGTTGGCGAGCTACGGCGACTTGCGTTCGATCATTCCCAAAGATTTCGTCAGCAAGCGCGTCGAGTATGCGCAAGGCGTACCCGCCATCTCGAATTTTTTCATCACGCCGCCTTACATTCGCGCGTACCTGCGCATTCGTGACAGCGGCGTGATTGACGCAGCGGCGCGCAAAAAGATCGAAGACGATCTGGCGTTCAGCCTCGATCACATTTTTTATTTTCCTGAATGGGGTGCGCACAATCGCGCGATGCTGCGGGCGGAGAGTCTGGCTTACGGCGCGAAGGCTTTGGCAAATCATCCAAACGCGCAACGGTGGCAGCAACTGGCTGATACGCTGGCGAGCGACAGCATGAAGCAATGGGAGATCGAAGACGCTACGGGCTATCACGGCGTATGGCTTTACGCGGTGTTTTCTTACGCCGACATCAGCGGACGCGAAGACGTGTTGCGTTCAGCCGTCGTGCATTACTACCTCGATTATTTTGTGCAACTGCTTTCGCCGCACGGCAACATCCCTGATTTCGGCGACGCGCATTGGAACGGCGGCTGGGAACGTTTCGTGCCGGTGTATGAAAAAGCCGCGACGATGTATCGCAACCCGCATTACAAATACCTCGCGCAACAACTCGTGCTGCGCGCAGCCGAACGCGCCAACCAAACGCAAAACTTATCATCGCTCCAACAAATCAACTTTGGCGTAGGCGTCGGTTCTTCATTCACCGACGCACATCGTTGGGCAGATGACGCTGTCACGCCGCAAGCTCCTACCAACTTGAGCGGCGACGTGTTGGACGATGTGATCGGCAAGAAGTTCGTCTTTCGCAACGGCTGGCAGCGCGACGCGACGATGATGCTGTTGAATTACCGCGATGAAGGCGACGGCGGCTTGTTGGGGCGCGATTACTTGCGGCAAACGCTGTCAGTCGAAGAAGAAAAAATGCACCACGGGCATGCCGATGAAAACAGCATTGCGTTGCTGATGTCAGGCGGTTCGGTGTTGTTGCACGACGGAGGTTATCGTCCCGAATTGCCGAGCGGACAATATGGCGCGTGGCGCGCTGATTACTTTCACAACCGCGTCGTAGCCCGCAAAAACAAACGCGACAAGACGCAATCGGTTTACGAATTCATTCGCAACTCCGGCGCTTATCGTCCGGTGAAAACCCAAAAGATAGACTTCCTGAAGTTCAAAGACGTTGACGCCAGCCGCTCGCGCGTAATTGACGACGAGCTTGGTTACGAATGGGATCGCGTAGTGACTCACATCAAAGACCGCGACTATTTCATCGTCGTGGATGGCATCAAGGTGAAGCGCGACGACTATTTCACTTTCACGAACTTGTGGCATACGCGGCAGGTCAACGGGCAGAGCGCGAATCAATTCGTGACGCGCTACGACAAGATTTATGTGGATGAGTTGCCGCAAGCTAAAGCCTTGACGATTACGTTCCCGGTCAATCCGGCGGGCATGCAAATCGGTACGTTCCCGATCTCGCGCCACTATCAGGACGAGACCGCGATCTATCAAACCAACTCGCAGCTTTATCACGCGGGCGATTTCCAGACTTTCGTCACCGTGCTGTTCCCGCACGCCAGCAGCGGCGACATCGCTTATCCGCAAGTGAAGCTGCTCACGACCGACAAGGCCGGACGCGCCATTGGCCTTGAAATCACTGACGGACAACGCAAGTCATACCTTTGCATCAAGCTCGACTTGATGATGGATTTGGCGCGCGAACCCGTCGGGCCGCGTTATCAATACGAATTGGGCAAGGTGAAATACGGTGAGTTTGAAACGGATGCTTCTTATCTGTTCGCTACGCGTAACGGCAATCAGTTGCGTTACGGCGCAGCGACGATGACCAAAATCATGTTCGGCCAACAACTGTTGATGGAAGCCAGGTCAAGTACGTTTGGCTTGCAACTCGACGGCACGGGTTCGCGTGCAGGTTTCAGCAAGTGGCGTTTTTGGGAAGAGGAAATCACCGTCCGCTAAACCATTCCGGCCTGAGACGGCCCTGAGCGGTTCAGAAAGTTCGGGCGGCGGTGCTGCCACTCTGTCTTAAGGTTCTCAAGTGACTTTGCCAAAGCCCTGCATGCAGGGCTGACTTCCCATTAGTTGCCAGAGGAAAGAGCACTGGATTAGCATCCGCCTTACCTCATCAGCACGTATTAAAG
>JABFSD010000663.1 GCA_013140935.1 Acidobacteriota bacterium | reverse complement strand
TTGCGCGGCGCGACGTGGAAGAACCTGACGCAAGTCGGCGCCTTCACGCGTGTCATCAGCACGCGCGGCACGACCATTCAGGGCGCAGCGCCCGTCGCCCAAGCGCCGATCAATATCTATTTTGGCGTCGCTACGTCATCACTTGTCAGCAATTATCCCGCGTTGATTTATGGATCGTTCAGCGACACGACGAATTGGAACGGCTATCTGCAAAATCGCACGGCGCTGTTTAGCGACCGCGTGATTGTGACGGTGGGATTGGGTTATGGGCAGAATCATCCCGACGGGCGCGCTGTGCAGAAAGGCGAACTCACGCCGAATGTCGCGTTGGTCTTTAACGCGACCAAAGCGCTCGCGTTGTATGGCAGCTATGCGACGAGCTTTAACCCGATTGACCCGACGCTCGAAAACGCAGCGGGCGTGCGCGGCGCGTTCAATTCGACGACAGGCAAAAATTATGAGTTCGGCGCGAAATACGACCTGTTGAATCGCCGCGCTTCGGCGACGTTGAGCTTTTTCAAAAACGAAATTGGCAACGCGCTGGTGCAAACCGGACTCACCGAAGTCAATCGCAACGGCAACCGCTTTTATGTCGAAGCCGGTACGCGCCGCAGCCGAGGCGCTGAATTGACAGGCGATTATCAGGTGCGCGCGAACTGGTTTGTGTCGGGCGCGGTGAGTTACACCGACGCGATTTATACGGGCAGCGGGCCGACGAGTGCGGCGGCGACGCTGGCGATTCCGGGTTCGCGGGCTGAGAAAACGCCGCGCTGGGCATGGAACGCTACGTCGCGCTATGAACGCAGCGAAGGCAAGCTGGCTGGGCTAGCGGGCAGTCTCAGCCTGCTCTGGCAAGACGAACGATTGGGCAGCAACGGCGCGCGTACTTTGAGCGCGCCTGACCCTTTGCAACTGCCTGCTTACGCTCGCGTAGACACAGCAATCAGCTATCGCCTCAACGAACATTGGGACTGGGCGCTCAATTTCGATAACTTGACCGACCGCAAAATCTTTGTGAGTGCGACGGTGGGTTCGGCGATTGAAATCGCTACGCCGCGTGCGCTGACGTTGCGCGCGAGCTATCGGTTTTAAGCCTGCCGGTTTAAGCCTCCCGGTCTTAGGCCTCCCGGTCTTAGGCATGTTGGTAAAGAGGGAACAGATGAAACTCTTTCGAAAAATACTTTTCTGGACTCACTTGCTTTGTGGTGTCATCGGCGGCGTGATCATTTTGGTGATGTCAGTGACTGGCGTTCTGCTGACGTATGAAAAGCAGATGATCGTGTGGGCTGACACGCGCAACATTCACATCGCGCCGCCGGTCGGAGCCGCGCGCTTACCCATTGAAACCTTGCTCGCCAAAGCGCGCGAGTCGCAGGTGGGCACGCCGATTTCGATCACGGCGCGCGCAGGCAGCGATGCGCCGATGGCGATGGGCTTTAGCGGTGGGCGCACGCTTTATCTCAATCCTTACACCGGCGAAGCGCTGGGCGGCGGTGCGCAAGGCGTGCGCAATTTCTTTCACGTCGTCACCGACTGGCATCGCTGGCTGGGACGCGAGGGCGCAGGGCGCGCTACCGGACGTGCGATCACGGGCGCGTGCAATCTGATGTTTTTATTCATCGTCGTCAGCGGTTTGTATCTGTGGTTTCCGCGCAATTGGTCGTGGTCGCAATTCAAAAACATTCTCTGGTTTCGGCGCGGCTTGCCGTCGAAGGCGCGCGATTTCAATTGGCACAACGTCATCGGTTTCTGGTCGTGCGTGCCGCTGTTTTTAATCGTTCTCTCAGGCGTAGTGATCTCTTATCAATGGGCGGGCAATCTGGTTTATCGCGTTGCGGGTGAGAATCCTCCCGCGCCGCCTGCACGTCCTGCAAATTCGCAGTCAAATCCTAACGAGCAACCTTCACTCGAAAATCTCAGTCAAGCCTGGACTCGTGCTGAACAATTCTCAGCGGGTTGGCAGACGTTGAGCTTGCGTTTGCCGAACAACGCCGAAGCGCCGTTGGCGTTCACGATAGATCACGGGATGGGCGGCGAACCGCACAAACGGGCTACGCTGACGCTTGAGCGCAAGTCCGGCGAGGTCGTGAAGTGGGAAGGCTTTTCGCGTTTCACCGCCGGACGCAAGTTGCGTTCGATCTTGCGCTTTGCACATACGGGCGAAGTGCTGGGCTTCGCCGGACAAACCATTGCGGGCATCGTTTCGTTGGGCGCGGCGGTGTTGGTGTGGACGGGCTTGGCGTTGTCTTGGCGGCGTTGGCGCGCGTGCCGTGCGCCGCGCATCCGGCAGACGACGGAAGCCGTCAATGGATGGCGCAGCGCAAAGCGGCCTGTCACATCGCCTCAGCGGACGCATCGTTGACGAACGCGGCGCGGTGTTGGCGAACGTCACGATTAAGGCAGAGCAGCTTGGTGGCGGTTATGAACGCACGACGCAAAGCGATGCGCAGGGCGCTTATCAACTCGAACTTTTCGCGGGGGAATATCAAATTCGCGCCGTGTTGGCGGGCTTTTCCGTTCGCGTGGTGAGACGACGATTACGCAAGCGATTCCGGGTTTAGGCGTG
>JABFSD010000690.1 GCA_013140935.1 Acidobacteriota bacterium | reverse complement strand
CCCGTGCGCATTGCCTTCATCGGCCTGAGCGATTTGCCGCCCGATGATTTCAAAGGGCAAGTTTCTGCCAGCGGATTCATGGTCGAAGACCCGCTCGCCGTCGCTAAAAAAGAACTGGCCGAAGTGCAGGATAAAGCCGATGTGACGGTGATCGTCGGCTATCTCAAACGCGGCACGGTCAATAAACTCGCGCAACAAAACGCCGACCTCGATCTCATCATCAACGCCGACGGCACGGGCATTACGCTCGACCCGATGCAAATCAACAACACGTTGATTATGTATGCGACCAAAGAAACCAAGCATCTCGGCGAACTGCGTTTTTACGCCGATGCTGACGGCGACATCGAACGCTTCACGGTGCGTTATGTCGAACTCGACGAGGTCATCGCCGATGACGCCACGCTCGCCACGATGACCAAAACCGCGCGCAAAGAAATTGACGCCGTACAAACCAAAATGGCCGAAGACGAAGCCGCCCTCATCGCCGCCAAAATTGCGGTGGACGGCTTGCCGCCTTCTTCGTTTGTGACTTCTGAAAAGTGCGCGCAATGCCACAAAGCGGAATTCGACAAATGGCAAAAGACGCGGCACGCGCACGCATTCAAAGGGATCGAAACGCGCCAGCGCATTTATGACGCAGCCTGTGTGGGCTGCCATTCGGTAGGCTTCAAGCAAGCCGGATTCATCAACATCAAGGCCACGCCGCAATTCGCCAACGTGCATTGCGAGTCGTGCCACGGCGCGGGCGCTGAACACGCGGCGAAACCTGAGAAGGGCAAATACGTGACGCCCGCCGCGCCCGCGAGTTGTGTCGGCTGTCATGACCGCGACAACAGTCCCGATTTTGTATTTGAAAAGTATTGGCCCGTCGTCGCGCACGGCAATTTGAAAGTGGCTCCGGCAATCAAACCAACAGTTAAAGCGAAGAAGAAATGAACAGCATGCTCAAACTCATGCCGACGATGATTCGCCTGTCGGGCGATAGCGAAGAGGTGCGCGAACAAGCGGCCTTTGCGGCTTGGCGCATCGTGACGGGGCCGCAAATTTCGTATTCGTGTATTCCGCTGCGCCTTGAACAAAAGCATTTGATCGTCGCCGTACCCGATTTTTCGTGGAAGAATCAGATGGAAAAAGTCAGCGGCGATTATCTCTTTCGGCTCAATTCCGTCATCGGCATGCCCGTCGTGACTTATATCCAATTTCATATTGATTACGGCTTCGTCAAAAAGACGCAGGAAGCCGAACCCAAGCCGATGGCGTTTGAACATACGGCGGAACTGACCGAAGAACTGCGCGCAGACGCCGCGCAAATCGAAGACGAAAAGCTGCGCGAACAATTTCTGCGCGCGGCGGCCAAATATCTCGAACGAAAAGGAGAAACTGTGAAGCCCGAATCAACAGAGAATTAGACAGGATTGACAGGATTTTCAGGATTGACGGGATTCGTTTACAGGCAAGCAATGACAAGCCTTTTTCACATCCCGTAAATCCTGAAAATCCTGAAATCCTGTCTAATTTTTTCTTGTTCTTCGTGCTTCATCCTTTCACGGATGCCAATTACCAAATCTGAAGTCACCAAGATCGCGCAACTCGCCAACCTCGAATTGACTGAGGCTGAGACCGACCAATTTACTGATCAACTCGCGGCGATTGTGAAACACATTGACCAGTTGAACGAACTCGACACTGCTGGCGTGAAGCCCTGGCAACAGCGCAGTGCCGGTGCGTTGCAAGCGTCTTACGCCCTACGCGATGACGTGGTCGAGCCGAGTCTCGGCACAGACAAATCTCTCGAACAAGCGCCCGCGCACGACGCCGGACACTTTCTCGTACCGCGCGTGATTGGCGGCTAAAAACTAGCGGCAGTACGGGGAGCGTGAGCGACCTGAGCCTCGGCATTGCGTCAATTGATTCAACGTAACGCAGTGCCGAGGCTCAGGTCGCTCACGCTCCCCGTACTGCCAGTATGGAGTTACACGGTTGAACACGAATCCTACGATTGCCGAAATTCACGGCCTGTATAAAGACGGCAAGCAGCCGAGCGAAATCGTTGCCGAGTTTTTGCAACGCATCGAACAGCGCAATCCGCAACTCAATGCTTTCATCACAGTGAATCACGATGCGTTGGCGCAAGCGGAACAAGCTGACGCAACTATTCAACAAGACCTGGCGAGTAAGCCGCTTGCGGGCATTCCCGTAGCGATCAAAGACAATCTTTGCACCGAAGGTTTACGCACGACTTGCGCGTCGAAAATTCTGGGTGATTACCAGCCGCCTTACACGGCGACGGCGGTCAAGAAGCTGCTCGACGCGGGCGCGATCATTCTCGGCAAAACCAATCTCGACGAATTTGCGATGGGCAGTTCGAATGAAAATTCGGCTTATGGCCCCGTGCGCAATCCGCACAACGAAGCTTATGTGCCGGGCGGCACTTCAGGCGGTTCTGCAGCCGCAGTCGCCGCCGGACTCGCGCCCGTCGCGTTGGGTTCAGACACGGGCGGTTCGATTCGCCAACCGGCTTCGTTTTGCGGCGTGATCGGAATGAAGCCGACTTATGGCCGCGTATCGCGTTACGGCCTGGTCGCGCACGCTTCGTCGCTCGATCAAATTGGCCCATTAGCGAACAGCGCTGAAGACGCCGCGCGTGTGTTGAATGTTCTTGCCGGACGCGACCGTTACGACGCGACTTCGGCAAATGTAGATGTGCCAAATTATCTTGAAGACTATTTGGCTGCGTTGAGTGGCGACGTGAAAGGTTTGCGCATCGGCGTGCCGCCCGAATGTTTCGGCGAAGGCTTGCACGCCGAAGTCAAAGCCAAGGTCGAAGCCTCCCTCGCGCAACTCAAAGCGCAAGGCGCTGAACTCGTTGAAGTGAGTCTGCCGCATACGAAATATGCCGTAGCCGTTTATTACCTGATCTCGACTGCCGAAGCCTCGTCGAACCTGTCACGTTATGACGGCGTGCGTTACGGTGTGCGGGCTGAAGACGCGCGCACCTTGTCTGAAATGTATCGCAAGACGCGCGAGCAAGGCTTCGGCGCTGAAGTCAAACGCCGCATCATGCTCGGCACGTTCGCGTTGTCGTCGGGTTATTACGATGCCTATTACGAAAAAGCCCAGCGCGTGCGCACGATGCTGGTGCAAGACTTTGAACGCGCATTTGAAAAGTGCGACGTGATTGTGACGCCAACCGCGCCTACGCCGCCGTTTAAGATCGGCGAAAAGAGCGACGATCCGCTGGCGATGTATCTCGGTGATATTTATACGGTTACGATCAACCTGACGGGACTGCCTGCGGTTAGCGTTCCGTGCGGTATGTCGAGTGAGAACCTGCCGATTGGCGTGCAATTCATTGGCAAGCCTTTTGACGAAGGCCGATTACTGCAAGTCGCGCAACGGTTGGCGGAATGATTCAAACCGGCGGCAGTGCGGCTGATGCCTTGCGACTCGTATTTGCCAAAATTTGGGGCGCAGGCTCTTTGTCAGGCAGCCAATCGCCCGTAAAAACCTCAATCACATTTTTTGCCGTGCCGATCACCGGCGTAGCGTCAAGCGCCGTATTCACAATGCCGCGCAGCAAGCCTTTCTTTTTCACCTCATAAGCCGTCATGCCAATAACGACCGCCGTGCCCACGACAGGCAGGGCTTTACCGACTTTTTTCACGAGGCGCGTACCGCCCGCGCGTAACAGGCTGCGAATCAGATTTGTCATGATTAGAATTCCTTCTCCTTGGGGATACCTGTTTCCCTTCGTCGCAAGATTAGAAAATGGCATCTGAAAAAGCTCGCCGAATTTTTAATATTAATTCCGGGAAACTTCGAGAAAAGAATGATTTACAAGCGATTACGTGCTGCGCTATAACCCCTGCGAAGAATTTTTTCTTCACAGGCAACGCGCCCCACGCTCCCACGATCATAGGCGCGACAAACATTCGACAGCGCGCCTCACTTCACAAAAAACCAGTTGCGCTGGTCTCAATTTTGTTTTTTCAAGTTGTGTCACGATGGTATTGGTTGGGCGACTTTGCCCGACGCTACTTCACGAAGCTTTTTATGCCAATCCGCGTGAGCAGTATTAACCTTAAAGGAGAAATCTCACTTATGAAACCCTCACGCAAACTTACACAGTTGGCGTCGTCACTCTTTGGAGTGGCATTTACGAAACCCTCACGCAAACTTACACAGTTGGCGTCGTCACTCTTTGCGGTGGCGTTAATGATGTCAGCAGCCGTGCTGGCCGCAGATCCCGGTCTTGCTTATCCCGAGACAGCGGAAGTCAGCGACCAGAAGGCAGGCTCGATTCTGTTTTACAACATCTACACTTCGTCCGCTTCGGGCAGCAATACCCAGAATGCGCGACTCAACATCACGAACACCAGTTCAACTTCAGCAGCGGCGGTTCACTTATTCTTTATCACGTCAGGCTGTTCGGTGGCCGACAGCTTTATCTGCCTGACGCCCAATCAAACGGCGAGCTTCCTGGCGTCTGATATTGATCCTGGCATCACAGGCTACCTCGTAGCGGTTGCCACGGATGCGACGGGTTGCCCGCGCAAATTCAATTTCCTGATTGGCGATGAATATGTGAAGTTTTCGAGTGGTCACACGGCGAATCTCGGCGCGGAAGCCTTCGCGAAAATTACTGCTGATTCCACGGCGGAATGTGATGGCGGATCGTCTGAAGTGCTGATCAATTTCGATAACATTCAATATAACCGTGCGCCGCGCGTATTGGCGGTGTCGAGTCTGGGCAGCAATCTGGATGGCAACTCCACGATGATCATCGTCAATCGCGTAGGCGGTTCGTTGGTATCAGGGGCTGCCACGACTGGTTCGTTGTTCGGGTTGCTGTATGACGACGCTGAAGCAGGCGTCTCGTTCAACCTAAACGGCAACTGTCAGGTTCAGGGTTTGCTGTCTAACTCTTTCCCGCGCGTTACAGGCACGTTCACGGGCTTCATCGGCCAGGGTCGCACGGGCTGGATGAAGATTTACAGCAGCCAGGGTGATCGCGGGTTGTTAGGCTCCGTGCTTACTTACAACCAGAACGCCGGTTCGCAACCGAGCGCCTTCACCGGTGGACGGAACATGCATAAGCTGACGTTGTCTGCGAGCAACTCTTATACGATTCCCGTCTTCCCGCCCAACTGCGACTTGAACTAGCATTGGGTTAAAAGACTGTTCAATACATAAAGTGGGGAGGTTTAAGTTATCGGCTTAACCTCCCCACTTTTTATTTTGGTGAGATGGTTTATGATGCCGCTCTCGCACCTGGCATATCACAATCACATTTTCAGACACAGTTTCGGGAGGACTGAGCGATATGATGAACCGCAGAACGTTTCTGCACCGCGCCGCTATCGGCGGAACCGGGCTTTGGCTGGCCCATCAAAGTATGACGGAAGCGCACGCGCGAAAACTTTCCAAAATCGGCGTGCAGCTTTACACGCTGCGCAACGACTTACAAAAAGACTTTGAGGGAACTATCGCCAAAGTCGCCGCCGTCGGCTATCACCAAGTGGAGTTCGCGGGTTATTACAACCGCACGCCGCAACAGGTGAAAGACGTGTTGATGAAAAACAAACTCGAAGCGCCTTCGTCGCACGTGGCGATCAAGGAACTGCGCGAGAACCTGAGTCAGGCGGTAGAAACCGCGCAAGCCGTCGGACACAAACTGGTCGTCTGTCCTTTTCTCATGCCGCAAGAGCGGAAGACAATCGACGATTACAAAGCGCATGCCGCCACCCTCAACAAAGCGGGCGAAGCCTTTAAGAAAGTGGGCATTGAATTCGGCTATCACAATCATGACTTTGAGTTCACCGAACTCGAAGGCAAACTGCCGATGGATTTATTGTTGGCTGAGACGGACGCGAAACTGGTCAAACTCGAACTGGATTTGTATTGGATCACTGCCGCCAAACATGACCCGCTGGCTTTCATTGCCAAAAACCCCGGACGCATCGTCGCCTTTCACGTCAAGGATATGGACAAGAACAAAACCTTCTTCACCGAAGTGGGCCGCGGGCGTATTGATTTCAAACCGATTTTCGCCAAATCAAAACAAGCAGGCGTGAAGTATTTCATCGTCGAGCAGGATCAATGTCCCGGCAATCCCGTAGACAGCATCAAGATCAGTTTCGATTATTTGAAAACGCTCGAGTTTTAACCACGAAGGCCAGATGAGTCACTCGTCTGGCCTTCGCTTATTTGCATGGCATTTACCAAAGTCACCTCATACGAAGGCATCACCGAATACACGCTCGACAGCAATGGCCTCAAGGTTCTGTTGATGCCGCAAACGACGGCTCCTGTCGTCACCTTCATGGTCGTCTATCGCGTCGGTTCGCGGAACGAAGCCGTCGGTCACACCGGCTCGACGCATCTGCTTGAACACATGCTTTTCAAAGGCACGCCGAGCTATAACAAGCGCAACGGTCAACAGATTGCCGCCGTGTTGCAACGGCAAGGTGCGGCGTTCAACGCCGATACGTGGTATGACCGCACACGGTATTTCGAGATGCTGCCTTCCGACCAACTCGAACTCGCCATTCATCTCGAAGCCGACCGCATGCGCAACTCCTTCATCGCCGACGAAGATCGCCAATCCGAAATGACGGTTGTGCGCAACGAACTGGAGCGCGGCGAAAACGAACCCTCGCGTATTCTTGATGAACGCGTATGGTCGGCGGCCTTCCGTGAACATCCTTATCATCACCCTACGATTGGCTGGCGCACCGATGTCGAAGGCGTGCCGACCGAACGGCTCAAAGAGTTTTATGACGTTTATTACCACCCTAACAATGCTGTGGCTTTAGTGGTGGGCGACTTTGAAGAAACGCGAGCGTTGGACTTGATCTCCAAGCACTTCGGACCTTTGCCGTCGTCGCCGCATCCGATTCCGCCGATGTATACGGTCGAGCCGCCGCAGGAAGGCGAGAACCGTTTCGTGTTACGTCGTGCCGGACAGCTCGGCATCGTCGAAATCGCGTGGCGCATTCCTGAAGCACGTCACGCCGATACTACGGCATTGGCGTTGCTCGATACGATTCTTTCGGCGGGCGTTACGTCGCGGCTCTATCAGGCGCTGGTCGAAACGCAACTCGCCCTCGACGAAGGAGCCAACGCCGCCAGCTTTCTCGACCCCGGACTTTTCACGATTGAGGCTACGCTCAACCCCGGCGTTGAACACGCTACGGTTGAGAATGCGATTTATGCGGAGGTCGAAAAACTCAAAGCCCAGCCCGTCACTGACAGCGAACTCGCCAAGGCGAAAAACATGATTCTCACGCAAATGATTTATCAGCGTGACAGTTGCATGAGCATCGCGCGCTCTTTGAGCGAAGCCGAAGTCGTCGTCGGCTGGCGGCATTACGTAGACTTCCCGCAACTCGTCACCGCCTTCACGCCGGCCGACATTCAGCGTGTCGTGCAAGCCTATTTCACCGAAGACACGCGCACGGTCGGATGGTTTATTCCCAAAGAAGAAACGGCCTTTGAAGAAGAGTTTTCGCTCGAAGCCGAAGCCGAGGTTGAACTGGCGGCGGCTTAACGTAGCTAATTTTGCTTACCGTGACGCTTTCCCAGTCGCGTGCTAGAATCCGCGCGTTTTTGGAAATCGCATTTCCAACCATTTCTTTTCATTCATTCAATTCATCCAGGCAGCTTTCGCTTCTCGCCCCGAAGCGCAGGGCTTCGCCTACACACATCATCTGTTTTGTCACGGGCGCTGCTGCACCACACCGCAGCGTCTGATCTTTGAGGTTTTATGCACGCAGACATCATCCTGATTCGGGCAGTTTTTATTCTAATCCTGATCATTGCCGGCTATTTGATTCATCCCATTCCCGCCAACGTCGCCGAAGCCATCGGCTGGCGCGGCGAATCGGGTTCAAAAATTCTTTCCACCATCTTCGCCGCGTTGATTGCCGCTGGCATTATTTATTTTGAATTACGCATTCGACGGGCTTCGCTGAAAACGCTGATTGGCGCGGCTATCGGTTCGACGATGGGAATTTTAGGCGCTTCGTTGATGGGCTTTTTGATTACGGCGCAACCGTGGGATCAACCGATCAAATCGTTTTTGACGCTGACGCTCTCTTTGTTCATGGCGTATTGCGGCCTGCTCGTAGGCGCAGCCAAAGGTGATTACCTCGACCTGTCAGTACTCGGCGGCATCCTGA
>JABFSD010001168.1 GCA_013140935.1 Acidobacteriota bacterium | reverse complement strand
TCCCAAGCCTGAGCCGGTCGCCGTGCGGTCAGCGGTTTTGGCGGAGCGGCGAAAGAAGCGCTCGAAGACATGCGGCAAGTCTTCAGAGGGAATGCCGCGTCCGGTGTCAGCGACGGTAAGAATGGCGCATTTGTTTTCGGCTTTGAGCCGCAGCGTAATCGCGCCGCCTTCGCCCGTATATTTGATCGCATTGTCGAGCAGGTTGAGCAGCAGTTGTTTGATGCGATGCGAATCGGCATTGATCGTGACGGCTTCGGCGGGCGCTTCATAACGCAGCGTTTGCGCGCGCTGCTCGGCAAGCGGCGTGATGTAATCAGTCATATCGGCGCACAACTTTTTCAATTCGAGCGGTTCGCGTTGTAACTCGACTTTGCCCGCATCGGCGCGCGCGAGCATGAGCAGGTCTTCGACAAGGCGCGAGAGGCGTATGATTTCTTCGAGGTTGGAGGTCAACGTGCGTTGGTAATCTGGCGTCGTGCGTTCGCGGCGTAAGGCCAATTCGATTTCGCCGCGCATCACGGCGAGCGGCGTGCGCAATTCGTGCGAAGCGTCTGAGGTAAATTGCCGCTGTCGTTCAAAGGCCGCTTGCAACCGCGCGATCATCGCGTTGAATTGCGCCGCGAGTCGCCCTAACTCATCGTTTTGCGCGGGCACGACAACGCGCTCATTCAAATCACTAGCGGTGATGTGTTCGGCGGCGCGGGTGAGTTCATCTACGGGACGCAGCGCCTGATTGGCGAGTACGAGTCCGCCATAACTGCCTAATAACAAGGCCAGCGGAATGGCGATGCCGAGAATCAGCAAGAGCCGCATCCGCGCACGTTGCAGCGTGGCAAGCGGTTGACCGACACGAACGTAAAAATCTTTTTGGTCATAACCCTGGCTGCGGCGCGTGGCGATGCGAAATTCTTCGCCCGCCAAGGTGCGCACCGTCTCATGCGTGGTTTGTTGCATGGGCAAGCGCATCAGCGCAGTTAGGTCTACGGCGAGTTCATCATGTTCATGCACGTGGGTTTCGTCTTTGATCGTGCCTTTATCGTCAATTACCTGGAAGAGTTCCGGCGGAAGATTCAAGCCCGGTTCGCTGGGCGCTTCGTTGGCGTCGGGCTCAATGTCGAAGCCGGTTTCGCTGGTGCTGTTTTTGACCATACGTTCGAACTTACGCACTTGCGCATCAAGCGACTGGTCTATCGTCGTAACTAAGGTACGGGATAGGGTGACGTAAATGGCGATGCCGCAAAACAGCAGGATGGCCGAGAGGATGGCGAGATAATAAAGCGTGAGTTTGAGGCGAAGTGTCAGCATTTTGCAGAAGGAAAGACGGAGAGACAGAGAGAAGGAGAGACCAAAACTCTGAACGCGCAACGTCTCTGCAGTCTCTCTATTCTCTGCGATCTTTCCGTCTGAAACTTAAGCAGCTTTGCTTTCCGCTGTCAGCACCCGTGATTCGCCTGCGTGCGGTTTGAACTGATAGCCCACTCCGCGCACGGTTTGAATCAATTTGGGTTCGAACTGCCGGTCAACTTTGTTGCGCAGGTAATTGATATAGACATCAATCACGTTGGTCAACGTGTCGAAAGTTTCGTTCCAGACTTGTTCCGAGAGGACTTCGCGCGTATGGATTTCTTCGGGATGGCGCATGAAAAATTCGAGCAGCGAAAATTCCTTGCCGGTGAGTTGAACTTCGATGCCGGCGCGTGTGACGCGGCGATTGATGAGGTTGAGCACGAGGTCGCCGATTTGCAATCGGGTTTGGTCTTCGGTGGCGACGGTTTGCGTGCGGCGATGCAAGGCGCGCACGCGCGCGAGCAATTCGGCAAAGGCGAAAGGCTTGGTCAGGTAATCATCCGCGCCGCTGTCTAACCCTCTGACTTTCATTTCGGTGCTGTCCTGCGCGGTCAAAATCAGGATCGGCGTTTTTTGTCCTGATTGGCGCAAGGCGCGGGCTACGTCAAGACCGTCGCGGTGCGGCAAGCCGAGATCGAGAATTACCAGATCGTGCGAACCTGTTTGGCCCGCCCGCAAACCGCTTTCGCCGTCGTAAGCCAATTCGACGGCCATCCCTTCTTCTTCCAGGCCGCGCCGCAAGAGGTCGGCCATTTTTTCTTCGTCTTCAATGACTAAAACACGCATCGCCGTAAAGCTCCTCGCTAAATCTGTTGGGTCTTTGGCAACCAGGGTAAGGTTCGCTGGTCGGTATGTCGTTTCTGTACGCATAAGATTCACTGTCTTCGGGGATGAATGCCGCACGTCGCCGAACTGAGTAAGTTCAGCCAGGGGGTGAGGCCGTGTTGATGATCGCGTCGGACTGTCTGTAATGAACTACAATTTTGGGATTGGGGAACCCTCTGACGTTCATTCGCCGCTTCAAGTTGCTCCACGCAGGCCAGCAAATTTTAATCAGCGCGTTTCAGGTAGGAGGAGTTTAGGGGAGCGGGAGACGGCAGCTTGTACCCATGAAAGATATTCTGCCGAACCAGTGGTTACTGGCAGGGCTATAATTTCAGGCGTCTGGTAAGAATGCAATTCACGAATGGCTTGTTCGAGTTTGGGATAAGCGGCAGGCG
>JABFSD010000418.1 GCA_013140935.1 Acidobacteriota bacterium | reverse complement strand
GTCGAAACTATAGCCTTCCTGCGTCGCATAAACCTGCGAAAACGCTGCGCCGTCGAATCGCATATTTTCAATCACAGGCCGCGCCAGGTGCGCAAACAGCAATTGCAATTGCGGCGCGATGCTTTCGGTCTCGCGGGCTTGCGTGAAATAGCCGTGCGTCGCCTGTGTGAGTTCGACCAGCAATTTGTCGTTGGCGTCGCTGCCCAACGCCAGCGCATAAAAGCGCGTCGGCGCAGCCTGATTCGCTTGATTGAACGCATTCAACAATGGCTTGGTCTGAATCGTCTGCCGCGTAGCGTTCGCGTCAGAGATCAACAACAGGCTGCGTTCGCCCGTCGGGAAAGCCGCGCTGAGTTCGATGCCTTTGCGCAAGGCTTGCGCGAGATTCGTACCGCCGCCGAGATAAGAGGCTTTCACAAAAGCCAACGCGCGTTCGATGTTTTCGGGCGAAGCCGTGACGGGTTTCGTTTCAAACGCGCGGGCTTCGTCGTTGAATAGCACGAGGTTGAAATGATCGTGCGGCGCACAAGCGTGCAACAAATAGTCCAACGCTTCGACGGCGCGCTTGAGCTTTTCGCCGTGCATCGAGAGCGACGTGTCGAGCAACAGCATCAGGTTGCGCGGCGCGCCAGAGGTTTGTATGGAAGTTTGTTTGGTTTGTTCGTTGAACACGGCGCGCGCTTCGAAATAGCCGTCGGGACGAGGTTGCGCCAACGACGGATCGCGCAAGTCGTAAGCCGTGATGCGTTCGGGCGCGCGGTGCGCGATGAAGCTCAACGCGCTTTGCGCCACGGTCAAACCGTAACTGAACGCGAGGTCTTCGTTGAGTTCGACGTTGAGCGATTCGCCTTCATACAAGGTTTCGCTCGCGGTTTGCTTTTGTGATTGCAAGCCATATTGCCCCGACGCCAACACCAACGGCGTCATCGGCAAATCGCTCAGCAACTGAACGCGCAGATGCAAACGTCCGGCGCGTTGTGGCGCTCCGTGCGAAGCCTTGAGCGGAAAGCGAAAGTGAGCGCCGAGATTTTCGATGGGCAGGCTTTCGGTGTAACTCAACTCGACGCGCTTCGTGCCGTAAGCCGGAATCGGAAAGACTTTGGCTGAGAACGCCGACGCGCCGCCGTGTTCATCGTCTTGTTGCAACAAGCCGGGATCAACGACTTCGGTTTTAAGTTGCGCGTAAAGCTGATTGGCGCGGCGCTTTTCATAGACTACGCCAGGCAGCCGCTGATCGTTTTCCCAAATCGCAAAATCACTCAATGAAGCCTGTGGCGGCAAGGCGAAAAGATACTTGCCTTCGAGTTGTTGCGCGGTGCGATTCTCGAATACCTGCCGCACCGCAACCATCGCGTGCTGGTTGTCGATCAAGACATTCACGCTCATCTCGGCGAGCGACAACACCGAAGCGTCCGGCGCGTCTTTGCCGGTGGGAATCAACGCGCCCGATTGCGCGCGCGACTTCAACGGCGGCGCAAGCAATAGGTAAATCAACATCGCTGTCACCATCGCCATCACGAACACAATCGAGAGGATGGCGCGTTCACTTTCACTGAGATGTCTGATGAGTTTCATGATTGGTTGTCGGTTAGTTAGCCCCGTGGGAGTTATGGGAGTTATGAGAGTGATGGGACTCATCATCTCGCCGATTAGCCAGGTAAGTTGATTTGGCAACTCTCAACAGCCCGCTGGTTGTGCCAAACCAAAAGGCGCGTTCGTCGGCGGCGACGCTCAACACTTGCGCGGCGGGCAATTCGCGCGTGAGTCGTTGTGCGCGTTGCGTGACGGTGTCGAAAACGAATGCGCCGTTGAGCGTGCCGATCAATAAATGCGTGCCGTCGCTCACCAAAGCGTTGGGGTTGACGAACGCCGCATCGAATTCGCCCTTGAGACTGGCGAGCGTACCGGCGGGCGTGAGCGCATAAACGCCTCCGCCGTAAGTGCCGACGAAAAGCTGATCGCCGACAGTGGTAAGCGCCGTAACCCAGTGATGCGTGAGCGATGAGTTGGCGGTGGTAAAGGTGTGCGTGACGTGGCCGTTCTCGATCACTGACAAGCCGCTCAACGTGCCGACGTAAAGCTTGCGTCCGACGGCTTGCACGGCATACGCGCTATTGCTGGGCAGGCCTTGCACGGTAGTGAGCAAGCGCCATTGTTTGTCTGTGCCGAGCGCGAGGCCGCGACTGGCGGCGAGTGCGAGATGTTCGTTCCAGCGGGTGAGGCTGGCTACGTTGCGCGCAGGCAAGCCGGTTTCGATTCGTGACATTTGCCAGCGGTCATTCAGATGATTTGGTGCCTGCCACAATCCTTGCGTCGTCGCCACCAACATCCGCCGCGTCGCTGCGTCATAACTGATCGCATTGATCTCGCGCGCTTCGGGTTGATTGAGTTGTTTGATGAGTTGCCCTTCGTGGCTGAGGACGCTTACGCCGTGACGGAACGCGCCCGCCCACAGATTGCCGGTGTCATCCAACGCGAGCGCCGCGACGATGTTGTCAGCTAATGCGATTGGCGTTTGCGCAAACGGCGTGAGTTGAGGACGCTTGCCATTCATCGTGACGCCCCACGCGCCTGCGCTGCTCATCAACCAAAGCGCACCTTCGCGTATGAGCAAGCGGCTGTCAGTTGTCTCAACCGGCTTGCGCCATTCGTGCGGCGTGAGTTGGCGGTGGGCGAATTCATACAGCGCGCCGCTTTCGTTCACCGCCCACACGCGGCCTTGCCATTGTTGCAAGCCCGCAAGCGTAGCGTGTGTGGCAATCGTTTCAGCGCGTTCAAAAGAGCGCGGGACTGAGGCCAGGCCGAAATCAGTAGCGATCAAAATTCGTTCTGCCTGTTCAATCACACCGACGATGCGATTGGCGGGTAAGCCTTCGTTCACGGTGAGGCGTTGCCAGCGCGCGGCTTCATTGCGCCAGAGGCCATCGGCGAACGTACCTACATAAAGCCGCGTGGCGTGGCGTTCGATCAGCGTTACACCGCGCAAGCGTTCGTTGACGGCTTTCACCTCTTCAAAACGCGCGCCGTCAAACGTGAGCAAGCCGCCCGCGAAAGTGCCGATCAACAAACGTCCTTGATCTTCTTTCAGCGTCGTCACGGCTTTGGCGTCGTGCTGCGGCCACATGTAGCGCGCAAAGCGTTCGCCATCGAAACTCACCAAGCCCTGTTCGCGCGTACCGAGCCACAACTGATTTTGAAAGATTTCGATGGCTGTCAGGTCGCTGGCAGGCAAGCCGTCAAACACGGAATAAGCGCGCCGCACTGCGCCGTCATTCGTGATGCGCAACAAGCCGCCTTCGGTCGCGGCCCACAGGTCGCCACGCCACGCAACAAGGCTGCGAAGGGCGCGACGGTTTTGAATGAGCGTGAGTCCGTCAGCGTCGGGCGCGGTCAATACGGTTTTCTGAAAAACCACCCCCGCCGTTGTCGCAGCCTGCGCGCGCGCTTGCGTGAGGGCCTGCTGCGCGCGGCGATAAGATACGGCGGCGGTGAGAGCAACTATCAACAGCGGCAATAGGCCAAGCATCAGCCAGTGGCGACGATTGAAAGATTGATGCGTTGTCCATTGCCAGATGTGTTGCATAACGGCGCGCATCATCTGCCATTCCCCTTCAACTGTAGCCGTGCGCTGACACGTTCTTTGGTTGAGGTAACGCGGTTCGTTTTGCGCGCATCGTGCAGCCATCCCGTGCGGCGGGCTGTGGATTCCCACAGCTTGCGTGTGCTTGATCGTAAGGCCAGTGCTATAGTCCGCGCCGCATTTCCCCCCGCATTCATTCTTCCTATGCAAGTCGTATTGACCATCGCAGGCTTTGATCCGTCGGGCGGAGCGGGCGTGTTGGCCGACATCAAGGCCATCGCCGCGCAAGGCTGTTTCGGCGCGGCGGCGATCACTTCGTTGACCTATCAAAATACGCAGGCGGTTTATGGCGCGGCGCATCAGTCGGCTGAAACGGTGCGCCAACAAATCAAACCGGTGTTGCATGACTTTGCGGTGGCGGCGGTGAAAACCGGGATGCTGCCTACGAGCGAAATCATCACGACGGTGGCTGAATTGATCGCGCAGCACGCGCTGCCCAATTTCGTACTTGATCCGGTGATTCGCGCTACGAGTGGATTTGATTTGATTGACGACGCGGCACTGCAAGCTCTGCGCAAGCATCTGCTGCCGCTGGCTGCGGTGATTACGCCGAATATGGCTGAGGCCGAACGACTGACGGGCTTGCGCGTCACGACGCTCGAAGAAATGCATGCGGCGGCGCGTGCGATTTACGAAGCGTGCGGACGTGCGGTGTTGGTCAAAGGCGGACATCTGCCGGATGAAGCGACTGACGTGTTTTTTGACGGTGCCACCACTCATCTCTTCCGCGCGCCACGCATTGCGACTCGCAACACACACGGCACTGGCTGTACGTTGTCGGCGGCGATAGCGGCTTATCTGGCGCGTGGTTTCTCAATCCCTGAAGCCATTGCGCGTGCGAAAAGTTATCTTAACGAAACGTTGCGTGCTGCGCCTGACTTAGGCAAAGGACACGGCCCGTTGAATCATTTCCCCAAACTATGACTGAGCCTGAATCCATTTCGCTGGCTGAGACTGAGGCGGACGAGGACGTCCGCGCTCCCAGTGAAGACGAAACATTTGACGACGCGCCGCCTGATCCGTTCGGGCTGATGGCGCAATTGCAAAACGACGCACAGCTATCTGCTGAGGTCGCGCGTCCCATTGCGAATGCGGTGCTGGCGCAACTCGAACAATATCCGCAACTCGCCGCGACGCCTGCTTTAGTACGCGCACTGGTGAATGTGCAATTGCAAGCCGCACAACTCACTGACGCGCAACGCTGGCACACGCAACTCGGCGTTTCCTTCGCCCGCGTAGACCAACTTATTCAAGCTGCGCCTGCGACTGACGCCAACTTTCACAGCCTCGCGCACGGCCCTGACGGGACGAGCTTCATGTTGGCCGAACAGATCAAGCGTGAGTACGCGATGTTGGCGGTGTTCTCTGACACTGTCGCAGCGGCGCATCGCGCGGGAAGGCTGCACATCGAAAATCTTGGCGAGATTGATCGTCCTGTCACGATGGTCGGTTCAGTAGATTTCATTAAACGTTACGGCGTGCGTTTGCCCAGCGGCTTTGCGGGCGCGCGTCCGGCGCGGCGGCCTGAAGTGCTGGCTGCGCACTTGGTCAAACATACGGCTGCGCTGCATGGATATTTCAGCGAAGCCATCGCGTGGGATTCGGTCAACTTCGCCATTGCGCCGCTGCTCGTAGGCTTGAACGTTCGCGAGATGAAACAGATCGCGCAGGTCTTGCTGTTCGAGTTATCGGCTCCCGCCGTAGCGCGCGGCGGGCAGTTGGTGCGTTGCGATTTGCATTTGGATTGGGACTGTCCGGCTTATTTGCAAAACGTGTTGGCGCTCGGCGCGGGCGGCGAAAAGATGACGACGACTTATGCGCAACTGGTCACCGTCGCGCGCGATTTCTTGAAAGCCCTGCTCGAAATTTATCTCGAAGGCGATGGACAAAAGCTGCCTTTCACCGGGCCGCGTCCCATCTTGCATCTCACGCGCGAAGCTATCTCAAGCCCCGGCCATCGCGGCTTTCTCGATTTGGTTACGCATGCGATGGCCGAACGCGGCGGCATCGTGGTGGCGTTTGATCGGGGCGCTGATGACGGAGCGTTCGCGGCGCGTTACGGCGTGAGCGCCGAAAAGCTGGCGCGCCGCCCTGAGAGCTGGCAGTGGCGTTCGGCAATTTTTTCTTCGGTCGCCATCAACCTGCCGCGCCTCGCGTATGAGCCTTACGCCGACGAAGCCGAACTATTCGCGCGCCTCGATGAATTGCTTTCGCTCGCGGCGCAGGCTTCGCTCGAAAAGCGCGTCTTTCTCGAACGCCTGTTGTCGCGCGGCGAAGCGGGTGCGTTGGGTTTGCTGGCAATGCGTTACGATCAGGACGCTTTTCTCTCGTTGAGTTGGACGGCCCACCACATCGCGCCCGTCGGTCTGGCCGAACTCACGCAAGCCGTCACCGGAGCTTCGCTGGGCACGACATCCGCCGCGCAAACCTTTGCCAATCGCGTCGTCACGCAATTGCATCAAGCCGCCGAACAACTATCCGACCAACACAAAGTACGTTTCCTCATCGCCGAATCGCACGACCTCACCGCGCCGCATCGGTTCGCGCAACTAGACTTGCGCAGCTTCGACCATCGCACGCTCAACGAACTCAGCGAAGCTGCCGGTGACGAAGCCGAAACTTTTTATAGCAACGCGATCAAGCTGCCCGTCAACAGCCGTTTGAATCTGCTCGAACGGTTACGCGTCGAAGGCCAACTGCAAGCCGGGCGCGTCTGGGGCGCGACCAGCGACGTGTGGCTCAGTCAAAACGAACCTTTTTACGAACGCCTGCTGACGCTGCTGTCGGTCGCCGTACATCAAACCGAACTCGCATCACTCACGCTCGCCCCCGATTTCACCGTGTGCATCGCCTGCTCTGCTTTCACACGCGGCGTTCACCCGGCCTGCCCTGTCTGCGGCTCGACGCGCGTAGACGGTCTCGCGCAAGCCAGCAATCGTTACAGCCACACTTCGACATGGCCGCGTTGGAAACTGGCAGAGTTGCGGCAACGAAGAAGAGATGAATTGTGAGTTATTGCGGTGGTGAAAGAGGAATCGTAACGGCGCTACTTGCCGCGTAGGTAAGGTGATGCATGTTTCGTCCGCTGCTGAATGACAAGTTTTCATTTGCGTTGAAAACCAATACGGCTCCCAGCAACGGGCCAGCATGTGAGACATCAAAAAACTTGAGCCAGCCTGTATGCCCAAATCCGATGAATTCAAAAGGTGGCGGCAATCGCGGGAACGGCCGTAGTGGAAACAACGGCCTCATTACTTGGCAATTCCCGCCCCATTGAAGGGAAACCCCTTCTCCTTGATCGTCATACAACAACCCAAAGAGAACTCCCGTTGTAGCCGCACGGTCACGCCAATCTCCGCCGATACGGTTGACGACCAGCATCGTTGAAATTCCATCGTAAATGCTCCCTACGCTATCTATCGCCAACACACGCGGCAACACGTCGTAACGCTCGCCATTAAATCGCAATTCCGCCGCATTCATTGCCCCAACACATTCCGCCGGATTTTCACGCAACGCGCGAATGCCTTCGGCTAGTAACGTGGCGCGATGTCCTGTGGCCAGTTTGATCGCCGCTTCGCCCATCAGGTGATTGAATTTGATCGGACAGCCCGTCACGCGATCAACGGCGACGGCAACGAGAAAGCCGCGCACGCCGGGGTCGAGTTCCGAAGCCAGCGCCACAACCGTTTGATTGGCAGTCAGCGAGAGAAATTGGTCTGCAACCTTGCAATCATTGGCAACCAAAAAGAGATGCAACGTCACGTTTTCGGTTTCAGACGTATTCGTGAAAGCCAGTCGAGTGTTTTCTTTGAAGGGCATCACTGCATTCGAGCTATAAAGGTTATAAACCAGCATCGAAGCGCCGCCTTCCTTGACCGACGTTTGCGCGATGACGCATTCACTCCCAATGACGAACCAACTCATGACCAAATAGAAAACAAGACGGGAGTTCATGGTGTTACCTTTCAGGTGGCAGGGGAGCGGAACTGAGATTTCGATACCCAAAAAGAGTTAGGGGCAAGCACTTTGCTTGCCCCTTGAAAATTTAAGGGGAACCCGTTGGGGTTCCCGAATCAGCAGCGTCCTCAGCCATTAGGGTATTTACCGCTGCTAGTTGGGCGTGACTATAAACCCAGAAATGAGGATTGACAAGAGCCTAAAAGAAAAAAATTTCACTTTTGTAAATTTTTCATCTTGCCGTTCGGTCTGCGTACATACGAGGCTATCTTGAAGAATGCAAAAGCGTTATAGCGGCATTCTCCCTTAAGGGTTTTCCCCTAAGCGCACCATTTCAGTCTCATCCAGAATAGAGATTTTTAGCTCCTGCGCTTTGGTTAATTTCGACCCGGCGTCGCTGCCTGCGACCAGAAAATCAGTCTTTTTACTGACACTGCCCGTGACCCTGCCACCGCGTGCTTCGATAAACGCTTTGGCTTCGTCACGGCTCATCGTCGGCAGCGTCCCGGTCAGCACGAATTGCTTGCCTTCAAAAACTCTGGGAATGTTTGCGTCGGCCTGAGCGTTTGCTTCTTCCATCTGCACGCC
>JABFSD010000240.1 GCA_013140935.1 Acidobacteriota bacterium | reverse complement strand
GTAACAGCCGGATTTCACAATCACGCGAGTTACATCGGCGGCCCGATTTGGGATTTCGCGCCGTTCATTGAAGCGATGGATGCGCGGTGGGCAGGCTATTACTTCGACCCGCGCCACACTTTTGCCGAAGGCGGCGCGGGCGCGTGGAAGAGCGCGCTGCTGCACATCGCGCCGCGCATCAAGATGATGGCCGTCAAAGATTTTTACTGGGAAAAAACGGCGAAAGGTTGGCAGGTGAAAGATTGCCCGCTGGGCGAAGGCATGGTGGATTGGAAGTTCGTCTGCAAGGCGCTGGCACAAGCCAATTTTCACGGCCCGATTTCGATGCACATCGAATATGAAATCGCGGGCAAGACCAACGCCGAGAAAGACGACAATACGCTGGCCGCCGCCGTCCGCGATTTGGCTTTTCTCAAAGCGCGCCTCGCCGAAGCCTATGTTTAGCGTCTGTGAAAGTCGGCGTGAAATGCAGCTTGCTGATATTGATGCGGGCTTGCGTCTTTGTCGCGCCAGTCGTTGGAATCAGACGCGCCGCGATTGGGAACTCTTTCTCACGCTCAGTCCGCAAGGTTGCCGCGTAGCTCTTCACGACCAACAAATCATCGGCACAGTCGCCACGATCAATTACGAAAATCGTTTCAGTTGGGTAGCGATGGTGCTGGTTGATCCGGCCTTTCGCGGGCAGGGCATCGGTACGCGATTGATGAATGAAGCGTTGACGATTTTGCAGGATGTGCCTGCCATTCGATTAGATGCGACTCCGGCGGGGCAGCCGGTTTATCGCCAGCTGAGTTTCACTGGCGAATATGGTTTGAGTCGAATGGAAGCCGTCATTGAAAGAGAGAATCTGTCTTCGCCCAGTCAGCATATCCGCCCGATGCGACACGAAGACCTAATCGCTATTGCAAAATTTGATCGTGAAGTTTTTGGCGCAGACCGCCGTGCATTGTTGGAATGGATGCTGGCAGGCGGAGTTGAATACGCTTGGGTGAAAGAGTCGCGCAAAGAAATCACAGGCTATTGTCTGGGACGCTACGGACACAACGCCGAACAATTGGGGCCGGTGGTCGCGCGCGATCAAAACACGGCGCGCGCATTGGTGACGGCTTGTCTTTCTGAACATCACAGCAAACCGTTTTATCTCGACACGCCACATCACGATGCCGAATGGCTCGCGTGGCTTACGTCAATTGGCTTTCGTGAACAGCGTCCGTTTTTGCGCATGGGTCGCGGCGCGAATGCTTTTCGCGGCTTGCCGGAACAACAGTTTGCCATTGTGGGGCCGGAGTTCGGTTAATGCTTCCTTCCACTGAAACAGAACTCGAAGACTTGCTCGCTACGCCGTCGTCGGCTGACGTTGAGTGTATGCGTCGCTTGTCAGGCGACGTATTGATTCTCGGCGCAGGCGGCAAGATGGGGCCTTCGTTGGCACGACGCATTCAACGCGCTGCGCAGGCAGCGCAGAGCAAGCGTCGCGTGATGGCAGTTTCGCGGTTTGCTTCTGCACAAGCCCGCGCTGAACTCGAAAGTGCGGGCATCGAAACTATCGCTTGCGATTTGCTTGACCGAACGCAAATCAATCAATTGCCAGATTGCGAAAACGTCTGGTTTCTCGCGGGGCGCAAGTTCGGCTCGACGGAAAGAACTGATCTGACGTGGGCGAGCAACACTTATGCCCCCGCACTCGTCGCCGAACGTTATCGCACGTCGCGCATCGTCGTGTTTTCGACAGGCAATGTTTATCCGATGGTGGGCGCGGCTTCTTGTTCATTTGGGGGCGGTTCGGTTGAGAGTGATGCGACACAGCCGCAGGGCGAATACGCGCAATCGTGTTTGGGACGCGAACGCATCTTTGAATATTTTTCAAACGAGAACGGCACGCGCTGTTTGTTGTTCCGGCTGAATTACGCAGTGGATTTGCGTTACGGCGTGTTGGTAGACATCGCGCGCAAAGTATACGCGGGCGAGCCGGTGAATCTTTCGGTCGCCGCGTTTAATGTCATCTGGCAAGGCGATGCGAATTCTTATGCGCTGCGCGCCAACGAGTTGTGCGATACGCCGCCGCGCATTCTGAACGTCACGGGGCCGGAAACGCTTTCGACGCAACGCACGGCGGAATTTTTCGCGCAACGCTGGCAACGCGAAGCGATCTTTCAAGGCGAACCAACTCCAGCGGCGCTGCTTAACAACGCGGCATTGTGTCACTCGCGTTTGGGTTATCCATCGGTGTCGGCGCAAACGTTGATGGAGATGGTCGCGCACTGGGTTGAAAGCGGCGGCGCGAGTTTGAACAAGCCTACGAAATTTGAAGTCACGGATGGAAAATTCTGATGAACCTTAGACAGCGATTGCTTGATGGTCTGGTCATCCCGGCGCATCCGCTGGCATTGACCGCCGAGCGCAAACTGGATGAACAACGCCAAGTCGGGTTGACGAAATACTATTGCGCGGCGGGCGCGGGCGGTTTGGCGGTCGGCGTACACACAACGCAGTTCGCCATTCGTGACGTAGGCCTTTTCAAACCAGTGTTGCAACTGGCGCTGGAAACTGCGCGCGCCTTTGAGCAGA
>JABFSD010000349.1 GCA_013140935.1 Acidobacteriota bacterium | reverse complement strand
CTTCATAAGTGGTGCCCAGAATCGGTGGCAGCGCGTCGCGCAGGATGCGTACTTCCGATTTCAGTGGCGCTGGATTGCCCGCCATCATCAGGTGTTCGAGTTGGCGGCGCGTGCGCAATTGCCAGTTCTCACGCGCCGTCGTCGTTTTTCCGCTGAATCCGTAAGTCAGGATTTCAGCGCGCGTGCCGCTGAAGGTGTGGTTATAACGCTGTCCATCGCCTTGTGTCTGTATGAGCGTGCCTTCGATCAAGCGCGCATTGACCTTGCCCGTGAAGAGCATATTCAGGTCTTTATAAATGTTTACGTTAAACGCGCGAAAGCGCAGGTTCACGCCGTCCCATTGCTCGATGGTTACGTCGTTTTCCAAGCCTTCAGAGCAAATATTTTCTTTGGCAAAAAACTTCAGCCGTCCGGCGTAACCGGTGGGCGTGCCGGGCGCGCGATCAAGGCGCAGGCGCGCGCGATATTGGGTTTCGTTGATGACGACCTCAAATACCAGCGGAGCCATTGCGGGCGTCAGGTATTCATAGTTCCAGCCGGTCGCCTTCCATTTATAGTCCAGCGGATTGGTCGGTTTGGCGTCGGTTTTGCCGCTGTGGGTGTAACGCGCGATCAGCACGCCTTCGACAATCGTACCGCGATACCATTGCCAATAGCCTGAACCGATGCGCAAAAATTCGAGCGTGCGTGTTTTGCTGTCCCAAGTGACGTTTTCGATGCGTTCGAGGGTTTTGCCCTGATCGTCAATGCTGGAGCCGCGCCAGGTGCCGCTGACCTTTTCAAAGCGGAAGATCATGCGCGTGGTCGAAGCGTTCATATACCAGCGACCGCCGGGAAAACTGTTGTCTGTTTGTGCAAAAGCGAAAGTCTGGAAGCAGGTGAGCAACGTCAAGATACCGATTGCCAGACGCAATCGTGCGAGTGTCTTTTTCATAAGTCGAAAATCCTTACCTTCGTCGCGCATGCGTTGCCGCCGCTTGAGAGGAAAGCGAAGGCTTATCTGTTTCGAAAGGCAAATATCAGGGTTCGTTTGACCTGAGGATGCGCGTCGAGGTCGTTAGTTAAACAAGCATTTTCGGGGCTGCTCTGAATTTGGGATGTCTTTAAGGTGGGCACCTAATTGAGTGAATCACTCGGCGCTAGGACTATAAATACCCGTTTTAGGGATGCCTGACAACAAGAATTTTCCCTAATTCTCAGGGGCTGGCGAGCCTGATGAGGTTGTGGGATGATGCCATATCAAGCTTTTACCCCTTTCAACGAGGAGCTTCCTGTCATGATGAACAAGAGAATAAGCCGTTGTTTAAGACGCAGCGCGTGGTGGTTATTGGTCAGTGGTTTGTTGTTTGTTTCAAACAAACCCCTCACGCAAAAGACGCATGCCGCACAAAGCGCCAAGCCGAATTTCATCTGGATCGTGCTGGACGATGTCAGTCCTGATCTGGGTTGTTATGGCGACGCGCAAGCCGTCACGCCGAACATGGATCGCATCGCCCGCGAAGGCGCACGCTTCACCCGCGCTTTCACGCACGCGCCCGTATGCGCGCCCAGTCGTTCGGGCTTGCTGACCGGGATGTATCCGACCACGATGGGTTCGCATCATATGCGCTCGAAGCTCATCAATCCGCCCGAAGTTTTTACGAAATACTTGCGCGACGCAGGCTATTACGTCGCGTGGCCGGGCAAGGTTGATTGGAATTTCGACGACGGCAATCCGAATCCGACGGTGTTCGGTTATATGCCCAACGCGCAGCAAGCTGATACGCGCAAGGATTGGCTGAAAGAAGCTCCGCCGAATAAGCCGTTCTTTCATTATTTGAATTTGACCATTACGCACGAAAGCCAGACGCGCGCGAATGCCGCCCAGCATGCCAAGAATACTGAACGGCTCAAGCCGAATGAGTTTCATAAACCGGAAAACATGAAGCTGCCCGCGTTCTATCCTGACGCGCCGGAAATTCGCAAAGACTTGTCGCAGTATTACGACGACATTACGGCGGCTGATTACACGGTGGGTGACGTGCTGGCGTGGCTCGATAAATACAAAGTGGCTGACAACACGGTGGTGATGGTGTTCGGCGACCACGGACGCGGCATGCCGCGCAGCAAACGCTGGCTCTGGGACAGCGGCATTCGCGTACCGCTCGTCGTGCGCTGGCCCGGCAAGATCAAGCCGAATACGGTGCGCGAAGACTTGGTTTGCTTTTTAGACTTCGCGCCGACGACCTTGTCATTAGCCGGAGCCGAAATCCCCGCGCGTATGCAAGGCCAGGTAATTCTGGGCGATAAAACCGCCAAGCAGCGCCCATACGTTTTTTCTGCACGCGACCGCATGGATGAGGTTTATGACCGCATCCGCAGCGTGCGTGGCACGCGCTATCATTACTTGCGCAACTTCGCACCAGAACTGCCTTACGCTCAGTTTCTCGCTTACAACGAACAGAACCCTACGATGCAAGTCTGGCGGCGTTTGAATGATGCGGGCAAACTGACTGGTGCACCTGCGTTGTTTTGGGCGAAGACCAAGCCGAAGGAAGAGCTTTACGACACGCAAAGCGACCCCGACGAA
>JABFSD010000400.1 GCA_013140935.1 Acidobacteriota bacterium | reverse complement strand
GGCAAATGATGATCGCCATGCATATCGAAATATACGTCGCCGCCATCACATAACGGCCCCGCCATCCGAAAGCGCGCGTTCGCTTCGTCATTGGGCCGCGAGACATTCACCGCGTGGTAATACCAGTGATACATTACCATCGAAAGCATCAGGTTGTATCCGGCATCGGTCAGCAACCAATTCTCGCCCGTCTCAGGCCGATGTTTCACATTGCGCACTGTCGTCAGCAACGTCACCGCATCGGCAATCACCGAACGCCCCGGTTCCATCACGATTTCCAATTCGTCCAAAAGGTGTTCGGCATTCGCTGCGCGTGCAGAAGTTCGCACAGCGTCAATCGTGGCCTTCATCATTTCTTCCGCCGTCAACGTAGCCCCCAACATCGCGCGTTCGTTCTCGCTGATCTCTTCGGCCTGCGTGCTGTCACGCAAGTAATTCACCGGAATGCCGCCGCCGATGTTGATGTGTTGCAACTTGTGTCCCGTCTCACGGTAAAGCCACAGCAGGATTTCCCACATCGCGCCGAAAGCTCCGACATAAGGCTCGGCATCAGGCGTTTGCGAACCGACGTGTACGTGAATGCCGACCAGATTGATGAGTTCCGGCTTGGCGACGGCGCGCAACATCATCTCTTTGACCTGTGCAGGCGAGATGCCGAACTTCGATGTGTAAAGCGCCGTCTGAAAACCTGCATGTGAACGTGTGCCGACCCCTGCGACCAGACGAATCGTGACGTTCGCGCGTTTGTTCAAACGCCCGGCGAGTCGTTCGATCAACTCCAGTTCGTAAGGCGAATCTACGTTGATCGCGTAAATGCCCGCTTCGATGGCTTCGACGAGTTCGCGTTCGCTTTTGGCGATGCCGTTCATTTCGATCTGATCGGGGCGAAAACCCGCCTTGAGTGCCTTGAAAAGTTCACCGCCTGAATTGACTTCGACATCGGCTCCGGCCTCGCGCACTAAGCGTAAGACGCCCAACAGATTATTCGCCTTCGAGGCAAAACACAGCTTGAGGCGCGGAAACTGTCGGCGCGCTTCTAGCAAGCGCGCAATGTTCTGACGAATCCGAGCCGCAGAAACGACAAAAAGGGGCGTTTCATAATGTTGGGCCAGATCGTCAGCCTTGATGGGGTGCTCTATCCAGCCTGTCTTGATTGAATCTAACAAGGTTGATCCCCCTTTGTTCTCATCCATCTTATTTTCCCTCGTGTAATATTTGACTAGTTCAGACCAGATGTATCTGGCCTTTAGCGCGGCACTTTAGGGCCAGCAACTACCTTTTAGTTCACAGTAATTCAGCCTTTTGACATCTTGATGCCTAGTGTATACTATACACATTGGCTATTGGTGCTTTGAATGTCCTCCCCCTCTACCTCATTAAGTCTGGACAGGTGATAATTCCTTAAATTTCTCATTGGCTTACTGCCCCAGTGGTGCCAAGGTGGTTACATGAAGTTTGAGCGAATGGTATTTGACGGCAAAACGACTTGCCGGGAAATAGTACCATCACTATCCCCGTTTGCGCTCATTTACGACTTTTTATCTGCATTCATATCCTGATTTTCTTCGGATGGGAATGTTGCCGCCTTACTGCTATTCATGCGAGCCAGTAGATTCCGTATCCTTCAAGAAACGCACGACGCAATCTGATATAAAGTGGTGTTTCAAGAAGTTTATCTGATGAAATAACTATACCCGATAATTTAATTTAGTGCAGTCTAAATACCACAATGTCAACCGCAACCCTTAAAGCAAAGAAACTGGTTACGCCCTCAGGCGATATAGCCGTTAACGGAGTTGGCGCGGCCGCAGCAACCGTAATCCAACTGGAAGGTGTGTCCGTTTCCTTTTACATCCCAAGAGAGAAGGTTTCCAGTCTAAAAGAGCATGCGATCCGCTTCTTGAAGGGGAAAACACAAGAGGATGAATTTCAAGCACTCAAAAAAGTGAGCGTTGAAATCAAACAGGGAGAAATATTGGGGGTCGTGGGAAAGAACGGCGCGGGGAAAAGCACGCTAATGCGCGTCATGGCTCGAGTGTTAAAACCCAGCGAGGGGCGGGTCAAGACGACCGGGATGGTATCACCTTTATTGGAGTTAGGAGCGGGTTTCCATCCCGATTTAACCGGACGTGAAAACGTATTCTTGAATGGCACGTTGCTGGGACGTTCACAAGCAGAAATGGCAGAACGCTTCGATGCGATTGTGGATTTCGCCGAGTTATGGGAATTCATTGATGCGCCCTTGAGAACCTATTCCAGCGGGATGATGGCCCGCCTGGGTTTCGCCACGGCGACCGCTTTTCAACCCGAGATACTTTTACTCGACGAATTGCTTTCCGTCGGAGATGAGAAATTTCACCAAAAATGCTTCCGTCGCATTGAGGAATTTAAGGCATCTGGAACAACTTTTATTATTGTCTCGCATTCTTCTCACTTCATCCGCAGCGCCTGCGACCGGGTTCTTTGGTTGGATCGCGGCAAGATAAGATTGCTGGGCGAAGCTGAACAAGTGATCGAGAAGTATCAAGCGTTTCTTAATAGTTAATATAACTTTCTCATAAACTTAAACATAACACACACATGGCTTATACTAACATAACTTACGATTCCGCCCATTCGAGCAACCCTTTCACCGGTGAAATAAAAGAGCTATATCGTTATCGCGATCTGGTGAGCCAACTCATTCAGCGTAATATCAAAACACGTTATAAGCGGTCTGTTTTCGGCGTACTGTGGACGATGCTGACCCCTATTTTAATGACGTTGCTATTCTCCCTTATTTTTTCGAAGTTCTTCCACGCCACCCTGCCTAATTTTTCTGTTTATGTAATGTCTGGCTACATTTGCTGGCTGTTTTTCGTCCAAACCTCATCTTCCGCAATGAGCGAAATGATTTGGGGCGGAACGTTACTGAACAAAATCTACGTGCCTCCTAGCGCGTTTATCGCTACCGCGCTAGGTGCCAGCCTCGTTTATATGGGGTTTTCGTTAATGGCGTTGTTAGGCTTGATCGTGATTACCGGAAAAGGGCTGAGTCTGGCGCTATTATTTTTACCGGTTTCCTTGCTTATTGCTGCCGCTTTTTCCATCGGTGTCGGTCTTATACTGGCGACGCTGGCCGTGAACTTTCAGGATACGCTAGAGATGTGGGGGATTTTTGCACAAGGACTTTTTTTTCTGACGCCGATCTTTTATCCGGCAACGGCTATCCCAGGCCGATTATCGTTAATGCGCCTTAACCCCGTATATTATATTGTGGAGACTTTCAGGTTCCCTTTTTATCACGGCATGCTTGCTCCCAAGGGCATCATCCTCATAGCCGCCGCATTGGCAGTTATCGCCCTGTTACTCGGCTGGTGGGTCTTTACTCGAAAAGCTCACCGTATGCCTTATCTGGTTTGAAAATTTCTACGATCACGAAATAATTGGCATTCACACACATGTGAGTGCATGAGGTCACACCCGAAATACGTATGCGCAAGCGAGCACTTATCACAGGAATTACTGGGCAAGACGGCAGTTACCTAACCGAGCTACTGCTGAACAAGGACTATGAAGTTTACGGCATTATCCGCCGATCAAGTTCATTTAACACGGATAGAATAGACCACATTTATCAAGACCCGCACTCTTTTTCAGCGCGCCTGCACCTGGTGTACGGCGATCTTAACGATGCGAGTTCGCTGAATAAAATCCTGCGCGATATTCAACCGGATGAAATTTACAACCTGGGAGCGCAATCGCACGTGCGCGTCAGCTTCGACGTACCGGAATATACCGGGGAAGTTACCGGATTAGGCACCTTGCGTTTGCTGGAAGCCATCCGAGACACAGGCATTAAACCCAAGTTCTATCAGGCTTCTTCGTCTGAGCTTTATGGGTTGGTGCAAGAAGTGCCTCAAACCGAAAAAACCCCTTTCTACCCGCGTAGCCCTTACGCCGTCGCCAAACTTTATTCCTATTGGATTACGGTAAATTACCGGGAAAGCTATAACTTATTTGCCTGCAACGGGATTCTTTTTAACCACGAATCTCCGCGCCGCGGTGAAACCTTCGTGACTCGTAAGGTTACCAGAGCTGCCGCCGCGATTAAGTTGGGGCTGCAAGACAAGCTTTTTCTGGGCAATTTAGACGCCAAGCGCGACTGGGGCTTTGCCGGTGATTACGTCGAAGCCATGTGGCTTATGCTGCAACAAGATGAACCTGATGATTATGTTATCGCTACGGGCGAAACTTATTCGGTGCGTGACCTGTTGAATGAAACCTTTAGCTACTTGGGGCTGGATTGGCAAGCCCACGTGGAAATAGATCCGCGTTATTACCGCCCGGCGGAAGTAGATCTGCTGATCGGTGACGCTTCAAAGGCGCGAAAAAAACTGGGCTGGGAGCCTAAAGTAAAATTTGCGGAATTGGTTAAGATGATGGTTGATGCAGATATGGCGGCGCTTCAGCCTACCTCTCCCAAAGCCATCACGGGAAGGATGAACTAAGCGCTATGACTTTTCCTTTTGAACAAGTAGTAGTGACTGGCGGCGCAGGCTTTCTTGGCTCTTACGTAGTAGAAAAGCTACGGGCGCGCGGTTGTAAAAACATAATCGTTCCGCGTAAAGCCGATTATGATCTGGTACAAATTGAAGCGGTAAGGAAGCTTTACGCTGACGCGCAGCCTGACTTGGTAATTCACTTGGCAGCTATTGTGGGTGGTATTGGAGCCAATCGAATTAATCCGGGCCGTTATTTTTACGACAACCTAATGATGGGCACCCAACTGATCGAAGAGGCGCGCTTGCATGGCGTAAAAAAGTTCGTCGCAACTGGAACGATTTGCGCCTATCCAAAATTCACGCCCGTTCCTTTTAAAGAAGACGATATTTGGAATGGTTATCCTGAGGAAACCAATGCTCCCTATGGCCTGGCAAAAAAAATGATGCTTGCGCAATCTCAAGCCTATCGTGAGCAATATGGGTTTAATTCGATCTTTTTATTGCCAGTAAATTTATATGGCCCCCGAGACAATTTTGATTTGGAAAGCTCTCACGTCATTCCAGCGTTGATTCGAAAGTGCGTAGAAGCCACCCGCGCCGGAGCGGAGCAAATTATCTGTTGGGGAAACGGCACCGCGACGCGCGAGTTCCTGCACGCGGAAGATTGCGCGGAAGGAATTTTATTGGCGACCGAAAAATACGACCGGTCCGATCCTGTCAATCTGGGAGCAGGCTTTGAAATCTCGATTAAAGACTTGGCGGAAAAAATAGCTCAATTATGCGGATTCCAAGGACGCCTCGTGTGGGATACATCAAAACCTGACGGGCAGCCGCGCCGTTGTTTAGATACCTCACGTGCGCAAAACTACTTTGGGTTCCAGGCACAGATTGCTTTTGAAGAAGGGTTACGGCAAACGATTCAGTGGTATCAGCAACAGCTTTTAGAATCTCAAGTAAGATAAGCTTATGCCTATGTTGGCGCAACGCGCTTATACAACTTTTCTTTTCGTCTTGCTGTGCGGAATAAATTCCTACGGGCAAGAAGGGGCACCTGCGCAACTTTCCCGTTTCCCGGAAGACCTAAGCAGTGCCAATCTTGAATACGACGGAATTTTTGATGATGGCTGGGTTTCAGTCTCTTCTTACTTCCTTTTGCGTCAGCCGCGCGGGACGTTTTTCAAGATAAAAGGACTCATACCGCAATTGAGGGATCCAAATTTTTCTACCCAGTTAGATATTTTGATTGATCGTCAGTTGATAACGACTAAGACACTGGGTTGTGGTGAGTTCACGCTCGAGATTTCCGTCCCTGAGCCCACCACTGGTGAAAGCCCTCGTCGCGTAGAACTGAAGTACAGTAAATCGCAATTGCTGCCAGACCCGGACGACCGACCCGTCGCCGCGCAATTATTTCAGCTTGGCTTTGTGCCGGGAACGCCTGCGGCTGCGGCACCTGCCACAGTTAAATCAATGCCGGACATTGTTTCTTCGGCTGCGTTGGGGTCAGGGAAAATAACGCTTGGTTCTGGTTGGCACGAACTGGAAAGAGTAACAACCACTTCATTTCGTTGGGTTAACAATGACGCAGAAATCATCGTGGAAGCGCCTGCGGGAAAAAATCGTTTCACGCTCTCCTTCGAGATTGAGCCAGGCCCCGGCGTCGGATTAAAACCCTTTGAGTTATGCTTGCTAAAAGAGTCTGCGAAAACCCCGTTTGAAAAAATCACTGTTCGAGGCCGAGAGGCCGTTCAAGCGAACCTCACGCTTACGCCGCAAACGCCTGAGGTGATTAAGCTACACATCGAGGGCGGCGGGCTTCCCGCTCCCAATGACGCGCGCATTCTGAATTTTCGTGTTTTTAATCTCAAGGTTTCCGAATTCACAGCGCTGCGAGGTTTGCCCGCCGCCGCCTATGCCAAAAAACGAGGCGGTATGTTTGATGATGGCTGGGTTGGTAAAAAAACCGAATTCAAGCTTCCGCAACTAATTACTCCCGGCGTGTTGGTGTTACAAGGCGCTCTTCCCGCCCTGAATGATTTCACGAATGAAGTAGTAATTAAACTCGACGGTAAAGAAGTAGCGCGACAAAAACTCAACCCGGGCGAATTTGAAATTATCACTGCGCCCTTTTCCGGCGGAGGCGTTCGCAAAGTAGAAATACTGTTTCAAAACGAAGTTCAACTTCCGAACACCGATCAGCGAATGGTATCGGCGCTCATCCGGCAGGTGAGTATTGAAAAAGCTGCGATGAAATCAGGAAAAAAACCGTAACGGTACTGTTAGGTTGTGCGTAGTTTGTACAATGGCTGAGAAAATTTCTTCGGCAGCAAACCTGAACAATGACTTATCTAATTCGTTCAATCAGTAAAATGCCTGCGTGGCTCATTGGGGTGGCGCTCGGTGCCTTGCTCTTTGTCGCCATCGGCGCGGCAACCCTGTTCAGGTCTGCGAATAATACGAATTCTGCCGCTTCGATAAATAAACCGTCGGAAAGCAAAGCGGGGGCGGCGGCGCCCTTCAAAATAGAAAATATACCTGACGATCTAAGGAATCCCGATCTTCAATACGCTGGCATCTTCGAGGACGGGTGGCTGTCTGACGCGCCATTTCTAGGCCTGACGCAACCTGCCGAAGCCAATGCACTGGTGATTCGGGGCATGGTTTCCAGTTCAGAAAACCTCGCTTTTTTTACGCAATTGCAAGCTACCATAGATAACCACTTAATCGGAGGAAAGAATTTAGGAGTCGGCAATTTTGAATTAGTGCTACCCATACCTAAAGGGACTGGACTGCGGCGCATACAACTCGCCTTCTCTGACACGCAACCGCTAGCTGCCGACGATGGGCGTTCTGTGGCGGCGCTATTACAGTATATCGGTTTTGAAACCAAACCCGGTTTTGCCGAAAAGTTACCCAGTGACGTTACTGAATCCGGCGTTAGCTTAGGTCGTGGCTGGTACTTGCCAGAGGAATCGAACGGTGCGATTTACCGCTGGGTCAATAATCAAGCCGAATTTACCATCTCACCACCCGAAGAAGACGAACCACAAGCTTTGTATTTGGAACTCGAACCTGGTCCAGGCCTCGACTTAAAACCGTTTGAGCTAAAGTTCCTTGATTTCTCCAACCACACACTTGCCAAACACACAGTTAACGGGCGGCAAACACTGAAAGTGGTATTGCCCGTTGAACCGGGCGTTACCACTGCTTACAAACTCAACGTAGAAGGCGGCGGTAAAACCATTGCCAATGAGAGGCGCATCCTCAACTTTCGCGTCTTTCGGGCTAAGCTGGGCGCACCGGCTCCTGATATAGCTACGCTCAAAGGCGGACTGACGTTTGGCTCGGGATGGTACGAGCCTGAAACGATTCGGGGCAAAACTTTTCGCTGGGTAAATAATGACGCCGAATTGTCCGTTACAATGCCCGCCACTCAACCTGACCCGTTGGTGCTGGAATTGGAGACCGGGCCAGGACTCAGTAACAAGCCCTTTGAATTACAATTATTGTCTTCGGAGGGAAAACTGATCGCCAAAGCCCCGATTAGTTCCCGTGAACAAATAAAGCTTAAATTACCTACTGCGGCGGCTAATACTGAAACGTTTAAATTGCACGTCGAAGGCGGCGGGCAAACCACCACGGGCGAATCGCGCATTCTCAACTTTCGTGTCTTCAGCGCCAGTTTGGGAATGCCTCGCAGGCCAGACGTAGTG
>JABFSD010000305.1 GCA_013140935.1 Acidobacteriota bacterium | reverse complement strand
GCGTCATTGCGCGTGATGTCATTCGCCACAATCGCGTGCATCCCTTTTTCCCGCAGCTTGCGTTCAGCGTAATCAAGCAAGTCCTGCGACTCGGCGGCAAAGCCGATGAGGATGCGCAACGTATCTTTCGATTGCGCGCCAACTGCCGCGATGATGTCTTCGGTGGTTTCGAGTTCGAGCGTGATGTTGGTGCGTCCGAGTTTTTTGATTTTGTTGTCGGCTTTTTGTGCGGGGCGAAAGTCTGCGACGGCGGCACAACCGATGAACGCCGTCGCATCGTGCAAGCACGCCAGCACCGCGTCATACATCTCGCGCGTTGAGCGCACATTGACGGTCTCGACTCCGTCAGGCGGCGTCAATCGTGTCGGCCCCGACACCAACGTCACGCGCGCGCCGCGTGCTTGTGCGGCTTCAGCAATCGCATAACCCATCTTGCCCGATGAACGATTCGTGATGAAGCGCACGGGATCAAGGTCTTCAACCGTAGGGCCAGCGGTGATGAGAATGTGTTCAGATTGCAGATCGCGGATTGCAGATTGCAGATTGCGGAAGAAGGAAACAATTCGCTCAACGATTTCTTCCGGTTCAGCGAGACGGCCTGCGCCGACTTCGCCGCAGGCTTGGTAGCCCATGCCGGGTTCGATGATCGTGACGCCGCGTTGTTTGAGAACGCTCAAGTTGGCTTGCGTAGCCGCGTGCTGCCACATCTCGACATTCATTGCGGGCGCGACGAATACAGGATTGGTGTTTGAGAGATAAACCGTCGAGAGAAAATCGTCAGCCAGGCCGTGCACGAATTTGGCGAGACAGTTGGCGGTCGCAGGCGCAATCAAGATTACGTCGGCCCAGCGCGCCCACGAGATGTGTTCGATCTGTGAATGAGGGCGATCCCACATGTCTGTGATGACGGCGTGGCCTGAGAGGGCTTCAAAGGTGAGCGGCGCGATGAACTCGGTCGCGTGGCGCGTCATCATTACGCGAACCTCTACGCCTTGCTTTTGCAGTCCGCGCAAAATCTCAGCCGCTTTGTATGCGCCGATGCAACCCGTGACGCCGAGCAGGACTTTGTTTGCCATGGCGTGATTTGGTAAAGAGGGCGAGGGGGGAATTTTCTATTTAAGATTTTCTATTTAAGATTTTTTATTGGTCAGAACCCGCGCATTCGCGGCCAAATGACAAATGAAAAATCTTAAATAGAGAATAGAAAATTTCCCCCAGCCGTTTTATTTCTCAGCCTTTTCAGTCAATTCAAAATTGATAAGGCCGCGATCAAGTTCTTCCAGCGCGATGCGCGTAGGCTTCGCGTTGGGTACGTTGACACGCGGACGAGCGCCGCGTTGCAGTTGTTTGCTGCGTTTGGCGGCGATTAAGACTTTGCGATATTTGCTGTCTACGGTGGGGGGTTGTTGATCAAGTTCGTTGTCGTGTTCTGACATGGTTGGTTACCTCTCAGGTTTGAATGTTTGTCGAATGCTTTCTACCAGCGCCGCGCGGTTGGCGCGACGGCAGCGGGCAGCTTGTATGATTGCCAATAACTCGTTGATCGCACGATCTAACACATCGTTGACGATCACGTAATCGTACTCTTCAGCGCGCGCCAGCTCGACCAGCGCGTTGAGCATGCGCACCTGCAGGTCTTCCGGCGAATTCGCGCCGCGCGCGTCGAGCCGTTCGCACAATACCGCAAACGAAGGCGGCAGGACGAATACGCTGACCGAATTGGGAAAGAGTTTTTTTGTCGAAGTCGCGCCTTGCACATCAATCGTCAGGGCTACGTCAAAACCCTCAGCTAACAGCTTTTCCACTTGCGTGCGCGACGTACCGTAAAACTTACCGTGGACTTCCGCCCATTCTAAAAACTCGTCGCGCGTGATCATCGCGGCGAACTGCTCGCGCGAAACGAAATGATAATGCTCGCCTTCAACTTCGCCTGCGCGCGGCGCGCGTGACGTAAAAGAAATCGAAGGCCGCAGCCCCGCATCGCGCCGCAACGCCTCGTTCACCAGCGTCGTTTTCCCCGCGCCCGACGGAGCGGAAATGATGATGAGATTACCAGCCATTCGATTGCGGATTGCAGATTGCAGATTGCAGATTTTCTATCCTCAATCAGCTTGGTTAGCGGCGTCGCGTGCGAACTGTTTTTCAATCCGCAATCTGCAATCCGCAATCTGCAATCATTCGACGTTGTTCGCCTGTTCGCGCAGCTTTTCGACTTCGGTTTTGATGTCAATCGCCGCGTCGCAGATTTCGAGTTCCGAAGCCTTCGATAAAATCGTATTGGCTTCGCGGTTAGTTTCCTGCAAGAGGAAATCGAGTTTCTTGCCGATCTCGCCGTCGCTGGCAAGCAGTTCGCGCAACTGTCCGAGATGCGAGTTGAGGCGCGTGATTTCTTCGGTCACGTCGCAGCGTTCGGCGAGATAGGCGACCTCTTGGGCAAGGCGCGTTTCGTCCACCGAAACTTTGTCGAGCATTTCAGCCAGACGCTTTTGCAGCTTTTCGCGGTAAAAATCCGTCACCGTCCCCGCGTTGGCTTCGATCACGCGCAAACGAGTTTCGATGCGTTCTACGCG
>JABFSD010000597.1 GCA_013140935.1 Acidobacteriota bacterium | reverse complement strand
CGTGGGTATTGCGCTTTCGTTCAGCGGTTTCGGTTGCGGCACAGCACGGTTTACCTCAAGTGGTGGAACCAGCCAGGCACACTTCGGCCTGACCGGATAAGCCTCGACTCACCGGTTGTTTCATTTACATAACCGACCGCTTGTAATCTGATTTGGCGCTTTAACTGAAACTGAAATCCTCTGACACTGATCACTGCCAGCAATCTTCCTGTGAGGTATTGCCGACAAACTCACCGCTCAAAGCATTTCAACATTACAGTTCGTAGGTTTGGAGGGGTAAAGCGACGCGGAGTTTATGGCTGAAACATATTTCCGACAATCGGACAAGAAAGCCAATTTGAAGTGTCCATAATTAAATCCAGCACGATTATTTACCTGTATAGCCCTATAAGACTAATATGATTACCCTATAAGACTATACATAGAACTGCATTCCTACCCTCTTTTTACTCACCTTCACCAAAGAAAAAGCCGCCTGCGGTTTCAAATGATTCCGCAGGCGGCATAGGTTGGGTAAGCGAGGTTTTGTGATTTATCGAGACATAGTCTGCGCTATGTCCCAACCTAGCTCGTTACTTCGACAAGTTAGTTACAAAGTCCGAGCAGATTATTGCCGTTCAGCAATTCGAGCACGGTAGTGAGCTTCGCCAGGTCTGCATCATTCCGCGACTGAATCGCGAGCGTGATATGCATGTAAAGCTCCTTCACCATCGAATCGCGCGTCAGCACCCCAGACGCCAACGTGATCGGCGCGAAGTCAATGCCATAACAGCTCAAATTCGCCCACATCGTATTGAACACCGTCGGCGCGCCCGGCCCGCCGTAATGCAGGATGTTCAATTGCGCCGCTACGTATTCACGGTTGAACCGCTGCCGTGCGTTAAGCGGCCCGCCGAACGGATTGCCCTGCAACGCCGATTGAATCGAACGGAATTTATCCGTGCTGATTCCGCTGTTGTTGTTCACTCCGTAAATCACCACCGTGCCACCCGGCAGCTTGTCGAGATTGAGCAACCAGTAACCCGCCGAGCGATAGCACAGCGTGTCGCATTTGGCTTGCAGTTCCACCGTGACGGTGAACGTACACGTCGTCGTTCCGCAGGTATTGGTCGCCGTGCAAGTGACGGTCGTCGTGCCTACAGGGAAGTTCGATCCCGAAGCGCGATCACAAGAAACCGTCGTACCGGTTCCTCTGCCCACCGGCGCAGGGAAGGTCACCGCCGTGCCGGTGCTGCTGGCTGTGAGCGTTCTGATGTTGGTGGGACAGGTGATGCCCGGCCCATCCGTCACTCTGACAGTGAAGGAACACGTCGCTTCGCCGCCCGTGTTGGTGGCTTTGCAGGTCACCGTCGTCGTGCCGAGCGGGAAGCTCGAACCCGAAGCCGGAGTGCAAGTCACCGTCACGCCGTCTCCCGTTGCAGTCGGCGCAGCGTAAGTCACGTTCGAAGAAGTAGCGCCCGCCGCCACACATACGCTGACCGGAGCCGGGCAAGTGATCGTCGGCGGATTCAGTTTCAGGCCGAAATCCAGATTCGGATTATTCTGTCCCGGCCCGCCCGTCGTCACCGGAATGCAGGCTTTGCCATCAATCAACATCGCATCGGAATCGCGGATGTCGCCATTCGCCGAACTGTCGGTGTCTTTCAGCGTCAGCCCAAAACCAGCCGGTAGGCTCGCCAGACAGATTTGGTAATCCATGTTCGGCAAGATGCCGCCGGGCACATTGGCAGGATCGAAGTAATAACCACCGGTCGGCATGGTCGTCGTCGTTGCTACGATCACACCGTTCTTGATGAGTTGCACCGTCAAGCCTCCCAAACCGGGTTCGTTGGCGTCCTGAATGCCGTCGCAATCGAGATCATTCCAAACGCGGTTGCCCAGTTCGAGCGGAGCCGGATTGCAAATCGCCACGATGTCGCCCAGGCCGTTGGCCTTGCCGAAATCCAGCGCGCCGACGTTGGTGCGACGCGAACCATCATAAATGCGATAGCTCTTCGTGCGTCCGCCCGTGTCGTTGTTGAACCACGCCGTACCGCCGTCGAAGACCAACGACAACCCAAGTAGCGGAATCGGGTCAACCATGTTGACGAGTACGTTCGGATGTCCGGGGATTTGCGCCAATGCACCAATCGTGGATTCATCGTTGAAAGGCGGAGCGAAATCAGTGAAGTAATATTCACCGCCGCCCGGCCCTTCACCATTGTTTTGCGGGCCAGTTCCCTGTCCGCCTGCACGCGCGTTGCTTTCCAATACGAAGCCGCCTGAACCATTGCTCACAGCGCGCAACGTATCGCCCGCCGATACGCCGTAATAACGAATGTTGTCGCCCGGATTATCCAGCGTATCCGTGCCGTATTGATCGCCCGAACGATCACGCAAGCCGATGACCAGATTGCCACGGTCAAACGCGATGTCGGTCAACCACGGTTGCGGATAGATGCCGCGCTCTTCGGTGCCGATGGTGGCGAAGGTCGTCGTCCACGGACGCCACGCCGCCGAGAAACAATTGCCTGGGCCGTTTTGCGCGCTGTCGGCGCAACGGCGCGGGTAGTTCAACGGGAACTGGAACAACGG
>JABFSD010000321.1 GCA_013140935.1 Acidobacteriota bacterium | reverse complement strand
GTCTTTGTACCATTTCGCCACGGTCGCGTTCTGGTGCATGTGCTCGATGATATTGCGCCAGCCAATGCCCGTGTTATAGGCACAGAAACTGATTTCGCCTTCCTGCGTGCCATAAGGAATGATGCACATTTCGGTGCGGCGGAAATCGTAGTTGAACAAATCCTGAAACCACATGCCCGCGATGAACAGGAAGTTCCAGCGGTCTTTGCGGCGCAATTCGATGTCTTCAATCGTACGCGTCGGGTCAGTCTTGCCGTAATTCTTGCCCGACAAACCGAAGGTCTTGTCGAATTTCTTCATCAAGTCAGTCAGCTTGAAATGCGTAGGCGATTTGAGCGAGTTGTAATTTTTCAACAACGCCAACGCCATCATGAACATCGAGAATTTCTTGTTGCGCGCCGCGTCGGTCACGGCCTGCATATCTTTGACGAGGCCGGGAATGTTGATGAAATCCGGGATCGGAGCCATCTCTTTGGTTTCTTTATCAATGATGACCGCCGTGCCTACGCCGCAATTCGGGTGACAACCGCAACTCATCTGACCCCATTCGCGTTCAGGGCCGTGCGCCATGTCTGCGAAATCGGCAAACGCCGACATCAACGAAATCGGGAACCAGTCTTTGTGCGGATCGGTGATGCCAATGTGTTTTTTCACGTCGTGCGCCATGTGCGAGAGCGTGTAACGTTGGCGCAAGCGACGGTCGTCGGTGATGTCTTCGTCGCGTCCGGTGAAGGAAACCGGCTGGAACGAAATGAAGCCGATCTTCTTCGGGTTATCCAACGCGAACCGAATGACCGGGCCGACTTCGTCGTTGTTGACGGTGTTGACCAGCGTCGTAACCAACACGATTTCGACGCCCGCTTCGTGCAGGTTGTCAATCGCCTTGAGCTTCACGTCGAACAGGTTGCCGACCTGGCGGTGGCTGTTCGCCGCGTTGCCGATGCCGTCGAATTGCAAATAGACATAGCGCAAACCGGCTTCGGCGGCTTTGCGGCAGAACTCTTTCGACTTGGCGAATTCGATGCCGTTGCTCGCGGCTTGCACCGAGTTGTAACCGACCTTGCGCGAATAACGCACCGCGTCGAGGAAGTAAGGCGACAACGTCGGTTCGCCGCCTGAAAACTGAATGGACATCTGACGGCGCGGTTTGATCGAAACCGCGTTGTCCATGATTTCCTGAATGTCTTCCCAACTCAGTTCGTGCACGAAGCCGACCTGGTTCGCGTCCATAAAGCAGGGATCGCACATCATGTTGCAGCGGTTGGTCAGGTCTACAGTCAAGACCGAACCGCGTCCGTGCTTGATGGTTGACGAGCCGTGCTTGTGCAACGTCTTGTCGTTGTGCGCGTCAATGTCACGACCGGGATACATCGCTTCGATGTGTTCGAGGAACTTGGCATCCATTGCCATCATGTCTTCGACGTGGCCGTGAACCGGACAATCTTTGATCATCCAGATTTCGCCGTTGCGTTCGATGATGGTCGCCTTGATTTCACCCGGACGCTCTTCGATCACCTGCCACGGGTCTTCGCCGTTTTCGATGATGCGGGTGCGAGCCTCTTTGACACACTTGGGGCAAAGCGAGTCAGTCGTACGCGGCCAACCGAGGGTCGGCTTGGTCTTTTGCCACGATTTCAGCAACGGCTTCTCAGACCATTTCGGGGTAAAGGACGGATTGGGTTTGTATTGGTTGAAGAACTGAATTGAGTTAAAGGCGACGTTCGCCACCGCGCTCAATCCCTTCTCGGCATATTTAATCGGTTTCGCCATAAGTTTGTTTCTCCTCTACTAAACAGCGTCCTTACAGCAAGTTAGGGCAAGGACTGAAAGGGGTTCGGTATTCTGTTTTCTGTTTATCGTGCCGACTCGCCCCTTTCATTCGGCCTCTCGTCACGGCACAAGGCGACGACCTCGGGGTTAAAAAATTGCTTTGGGATACGGTAGATACTGCAACCGCTGAATGTGTTAAAAATTTAGATTAGCAACCGGCAAGCCAGAATGGCCCACTTGCAAAACTTTCTTTGCGTGCGTTGCTAAGTCTTTTGAATTCAATCGCCGAAAAGGAGTTCGGCTTTCAGGTAAGCCGCAGTATCGCATCGCTTCCCTCTTCTGACAATACCGGAACGTATCAAAACTACTCACTGTAAAATTAACAATAAGTAGCTGAGACAAATTGATACAAGACCAAGTTATTACAAGGTAGGTTCTTTTGTCGAAACTCCGATGTAACCCAACCACTTCGGCCCGCCAAAACGAAACGCAAAATCATCGCCGACTTCGCTGGTCAAAAGCATTTTCACAAACGCACGATTCAACACTGCTTGAAAGCCATGCATTGCCTGAACCCGCAAGCCGTTGGTTTCGCACATCGCCTTCAGTTCGCGCGGCTTGATGAAGTATCGCAACTGATGCAAATCGGGCGGCGTATTTTTGACGAACCACTCGACGCCTTTGATCGCCAGCAGCCACGCCAGCGGATTGCGATCAAACGTGGCGAAGAAAAACAATCCACCGGGAACCAACACACGCGCGCATTCGGCCACGACGCGCGCGGGCTGTTCGACGTGTTCGAGAAAGTC
>JABFSD010000714.1 GCA_013140935.1 Acidobacteriota bacterium | reverse complement strand
GGAAGACGGCGAATTCGTCGCCGTTCTTAATCGCAATCATAAAACCCGCCGTCTTTACCAGACGGCAAGAAGGAGATTTCAGAAATGAGTTTGATACAGCCGCACGGCGGCAAATTAGTGAATCGCCAGTTGACCGGAGACGCGCGCGAAGCTGCCATTAAACAAGCTGCGACTTTGCCGCGCCTCACGCTCAACGCACGCGCCGAAGCGGATTTGGAATTGTTAGCCAACGGCGCGTTCTCGCCGCTCGAAGGCTTTTTGAATGAAGCTGACTACCAACGAGTTCGTGACGAACGTCGTTTGGCGAACGGCCTGGTGTGGTCAATCCCTGTAACGCTTTCGGTCACGGCGGATGAACGCAAGTCGCTTACCGCTGGCAAAGACGTAGCGTTGTATGCGCGCGACAATCGCTTGCTCGCGTTGTTGCACCTCGAAGAAATTTACGGCTACGACAAGCAAGTCGAAGCCGAGCAGGTTTACAAAACCACCGAAGACAAACATCCGGGCGTCGCCGCTTTGTATGCGCAAGGCGAGTTTTTGCTCGGCGGCAAAATCAGTTTGGTCAACGAAGTCAGCACGGCCTTTGCGCAATATCGTTTCTCGCCCGCGCAAACGCGCGAACTGTTCGAGAAAAACGGTTGGTCGCGCATCGTCGCTTTTCAGACACGCAACCCAGTGCATCGCGCGCACGAATACATTCAGAAGTGCGCGCTCGAAACCGTAGACGCGCTGTTGTTGCACCCAATCGTCGGCGAAACCAAAGGCGACGACATCCCGGCGGATGTGCGCATCAAGGCGTATGAAGCCATCTTGTCGAATTACTATCCGGCGAATCGTACGCAACTCGCAGCCTTGCCCGCCGCGATGCGTTATGCCGGGCCGCGCGAAGCGGTCTTTCACGCGCTGATTCGCAAAAATTATGGCTGCTCGCATTTCATCGTCGGGCGCGACCACGCGGGCGTAGGCAACTATTACGGCACTTACGACGCGCAAAATGCGCTGCGCGATTTTACGGCGGAAGAGTTGGGCATCACGCCGCTGTTTTTCGACAACACGTTTTATTGCAAACGTTGCGACGGCATGGCTTCGCTCAAGACCTGTCCGCACGATGCGGCGGAACACGTTTCATTGAGCGGCACACGCGTACGCGAGATGCTGGTCGCGGGCGAAATTCCGCCGATTGAATTTACGCGGCCTGAAGTCGCACAAGTGTTGATTGACGCTTATCGCGTACAGGCGAAAGCGGCTGCGGCGCACTAACGTTTTTTTACAAGGGAGCGGCGTCGCCAAGTGGTTAAGGCTGAGGTCGGCAAAACCTTTATACATCGGTTCGATTCCGGTCGTCGCTCCTACTTATTTTTTAGTGGTTTAACGCGTTACTTTTATCAGCGCCATTCTCCATTCTCCATTCTCAATTCCTAAGCAGGTAAGAGGCTGGAGCATGTTACCTGCATAGGAATGGAGAATGGAGAATGGAGAATGACCGGTTTCACGGCGTCAGCCTAACGGCTCTCAATCGCTGTTTTTTCAACGGTTCTATTTATTCAAAGAGGATTTTATGGCTCAAGCAGGATTTGTTTTGTGGTTTACGGGATTGTCAGGCGCGGGCAAGACGACGCTCACCGAAGCGTTGGTTCCGCAGTTCAAAGCGCGCGGCCTCAACGTCGAAGTTTTAGACGGCGACGAAGTGCGCACCAATCTCAGCAAAGGTCTGGGTTTCTCAAAAGAAGACCGCGACACCAACATTCGCCGCATCGGTTATGTCGCGCGCTTGCTCGCGCGCAACGGCGTGGCGTCAATCACTGCTGCGATTTCGCCTTACGCGGAAATTCGTGACGAAGTGCGTACCGCAGTCGAAGCCGACGGCGTGAAGTTCGTCGAAGTTTATGTGCAGGCTTCGTTGGATACGCTGGTCGCGCGCGACGTAAAGGGCTTGTACAAAAAAGCCATCGCGGGCGAGATCAAGCAATTCACCGGCGTGTCTGATCCTTACGAAGCGCCGCTCAACCCTGAAGTGCAAGTCAGCAGCGACAACCAAACCGTCGAACAAAGCGCCGCGTTAATTGTGGCGAAACTCGAAGCGTTGGGTTTATTGCCGACTACTGCGGCGCTGGCCGCCAAAGCATAACGAATGGTGGTAGGGCGGGTTACCAACCCGCCCTACATTTTAGGAGAAGAACATGCTCGCAACTGCCGCAAGCCTGAAACGCATCGGTCATTACACGCCGGAAGACTGCGTCGCGTTGGCTGAACAATTTGAATCGCAATCCGCCGAAACCCTGCTCGAATGGGCCGTAGATATTTTCGCGCCGCAACTGGTGATGACTTCGAGCTTCGGCCCCGAAGGCATCGTGTTGATTGATTTGCTGTCGCGCATCGCGTCTGACATTCCGGTGATCTATCTCGACACGGGCTTTCATTTCGCCGCGACGACGCAAGTCAAAGACGCCGTGCGGGAACGGTTCAACCTGAATCTCATCGAACAGCGTTCGGCTCTTTCGTTCGAACAGCAGGAAGCCGTTTATGGCAAAGAGTCGTTTCTCACGAACGCCGACCTCTGTTGCCAGCTTCGCAAAGTCG
>JABFSD010000689.1 GCA_013140935.1 Acidobacteriota bacterium | reverse complement strand
GTTATTGCCTTGTGAACATCCATGCCCACATACTTGATATTACTCATCGGACGCCTCCTTGCTATTGGTAATCTCGAACTTCGCAATTCAAGACTACTATTAGCGGGGCGTCCTTTCATATTACGTTCTTACTCAAGTGCGGCTGAATAGCCGCAATGTTTAAACCAACCGAAAATATCTTGTGTGGTAATCGCTGCAAACGCTTTTTCCAACGCCTTGAATAATTCCTCTGCGGAACGAGGTTTAATGGAGCGCAAAATGGATTTCACTTTTGACCAACAATTCTCAATCGGATTCAGGTCCGGCGAGTAAGTTGGCAGAAAGATTACTTGGGCACCAACAGCTTCAATGGCTTCCGTAACTTCCTCTACTTTATGAATGGAGCAGTTATCCATAAACACAATTTCGCCGGGCTTCAGTTTTGGAGCCAGCGTCTCTGTGACAAAAAAGGCCATCGTCTCCCCATCGATAGCGCCGGGCAGGCTCAACGCTGCACGCACACCGTCAAGTCCGATAGCACCGATAGTCGAGACGTTTTCCCCCTTTTTACTGGGTACGTCTTCCACCACGCGCTGCCCCGGCGTAGCGCGCCCATAAAGTCGCGTAAAACTAAGATTACTACCCATTTCATCAATAAAAATGAACTTCTTGCTGTCACCTTTAGCTACTTTGCGACGGAACGCTTTCCGCGCTTTAGGGTTGCGTTCACTCGCCGCAAAACTTTTTTTTTGCGCGGCAAATCGAGCTGCTGTAGCAAGACGCGGGACACCGTCGGGACACTCACACTCACTTGGCATTCATCAGCGATGAACTCTTTCAGTTCATCCAGCGTTGCATCCGGGCGCGTCTCGACGGCCGCCCGCAGCAACGCCAGATGATCTTCGTTAAGTAACGGGGACGATCCCCCAACCGGAAGCGGTTCTAAACTTTCTCCGTTACGATTCAGCTTGACCATTTTTTTGATAAAGGTCAGCCCCACACCGAAGATTTCGGCGATCTCAGACTGGGAGTGGACTTTTTGCTCAGTTGCCGCGACTACGCGCTCTCTCAATTCTTTGGGATATGCTTTCATGCTTCTGATGTTACACGATAGTCGCATCTGATTAAAAACCGCTATATTGGAACCGGGAGCGGGAATAGCGGTAGCCGTTTGCCAAACATTTTCAGGACACCAGGGATTAATGGAAGCGCGGGGGTAAGCGGAGTTAATAGTTTTCTACAGGGAGCAACTTCGCCAGATAAATTCATTGCGCAACAATATAAGAAAGCTTTCAATGAAGCTCTCAACGAGGCAATAAAGCGTCTAAGTAACAAGAAAAACCAAAAATGCGCAGCACTTTTCGGTGGACAAGAGGCAGCGATTGCGACGCTCCAAAACACGGAATATCGGGTGCTTACTCTGCCCGGCGGCGGACCAAAACTAGACCCAAAGACCGGAAATTACAGTGTTACAGGGGCACAAACCAACGGTCCTAACTCAGTATTCATAAATGATAAGGGGCCGTTTTTTGACCAAAGACTCCCACTTCCAGAGGGTGGTTTTAAAATTATCGATATGGGAACTGGGAGGCGTGGAAGGGACTTTGGCGCATTGCTTTTACTACATGAGTTAGGTCACCAAACGGGAGTGTTTCTATCTGATTCAGGCGATTCGAAATTGAATCGTAGTCAAACCGACAAAGTTCTAAAGGCGTGTTTTTAGACTGAATGGCTGATTGTAATCTGTGCTTCTGTTGCCTGGCAGGTACTCTACCTGCCAGGCAACAGAAGCAATCAATGGGCATAATTTAAGAGCAGGAGGGGAAAATGAAACTTGGATGTTTGTTAGTTTTATTTCTGTTTTACAGTGAAGACGCTGCTATGTTACGTCCCTACTTACATTTTGAGCCTCCAAAGGTTCTACAAATTGCTGAAAATCAACAACCATCTCTACAACTGACGACAGTCATTATTGGTCAGAAATATTGCAGAGGAGATGCTGATCTTGATGGTGTCCGCCTGAATTTGCGGTTGAGATTTACCAATATAAACAAACAACCGATTATCCTTTACAAAGGTATTAGCAACGTCTCAGCGATAATGATTAGGCGTCACACAGAAGGTAAAGTCGTTGGCCCATTCATAGTTAAGTCATCGCTTACACTGGTCAATACTGGACGCAAGGTGCGCGTTAAAAGCTCATCCCTTGGAGAGATGTTCGTTATTTTGCAATCAGGGGAATCATTTGAGACAGAAACCATTACTGGTACTTTTGTAACGCGCGACAAGTCAAGTCAAATTGCTGGCGCGGTTAATCCGGGAGAATATGCTCTTCAAATAGAAATTCCCACTTGGCCAGAATCTAATTACCTTGCGGTAAAATATAAACATCAATGGAAGCCTAAGGGAGACTTATGGAGTAACCCTGTAGTCTCACAACCAATGCTATTTAATGTAGCAGAACAGCGCAAAATCGAGGACTGCCCTTAAACCCCGATGGGGTAGGCTGCTGCTTGAGCTAAGATTGTCTAGCTTCCCTGTCTATTTGAACTAATATGATGAGTCGAATCTTGTTAATCTATCCTGTCATTTTGCTCGGCCTTGCTTTTATTTGTTCGGTAACAATACCGGTTTACGCGCAAAGCTCCGACTGGACAGAACTTTCCTTACCCAATAACGCAAATTTAGTCTCTGCGCTTTACGCCAACGGAAACACGGTGCTGGCGGCACGGAGCAGATCATTGCAAAACGTGGGCGTGTATCGTTCCACCGACCGAGGGCAAAGCTGGACGGAGATCAGCGGGTTTGAAAAGAACCTGGATGGCTCCATGGTCTGGAGCTTCGTCGCAGCGAATGGCGCGATTTATGCGACGGGGCGAGGCGTGATGCGTTCGTTGGATGACGGACTGACGTGGACGCCGCTCAACAATGGTTTGCGGACGCGCTTTGAGCCGAATGTGGCGGCTCCGATTGGTTATCTGGCGGTCAATGGCCATACGCTGGCGGCGGCGGTGTTGGCGACTTATCAGAGCGTGTTTATTTCAACCGACGGCGGTGCTAATTGGAGCGAGCAGTTGACGGGACTGCCGTTCGGCTTGGGGTTTGGTTACGGCCCGTTGGCCTTCAGCGAAGGCAACCTGTTGATGCAGGTCGCCGGGCCGCTTTATCGCTATCGCCCTGACACGCGCAGTTGGACAACGATGAATGCCAACAACCCTTACTTTGAGCGCAATTCGCTGATGGCGCTGGGCAAAAACTATTACGGCATCGGCACGGGCGCAGGCCGGGTGCAGCAGGTTTTTCGTTCAAGCGACGGCGGTGCGAACTGGACGGGGTTCGTGCGCGGCTTGCCGATGGGTTCTTTCATTGCCGACTTCAGCCGAGTGTTGGGGCTGACGACAGACGGCAACTGGTTTTATGTAATGGCGACCGCAGGCGGCAATTCGCCGCAGCCCTCTGGCCCCGTGCCGAGCAGCCTTTATTTTTCAGACGATGAGGGCGAGACCTGGGGCTTGGTGGGCAAGCCGTTAGGCTTTGAAGGTGCTTTTCTTGATAGAAGCTTCCCCAATCCGCTGGCGGTCAGCGGAGCGGATGTTTACGTCGCCAGTGGAACCAAACTTTATCGCACGACCTTGCAAGCGCCCGTCGTGTCGTCGGCCAGTTATCGCGCGCTGGATGTAACGCGCGGCGGTATCGCGACGGTGTTCGGTGCCAATTTGACGATGGCTACGTCAGCGGCCAGCGCCGATGCGTCAATCGCTGAGGTGACGGTGCAAGTAACAGACAGTGCCGGACAGCAACGCAACGCTTTCGTCTTTTTCGCCTCGCCCGGGCAGATCAATTTTCAGATTCCGCCAGAGACTGCCACAGGGTTAGCGGCGGTGACATTGGCGGGAACGAATCAGGCGTGGCGCGCGAATGTCTATGCTGCCGCGCCCAGCCTGTTCACTGCGGACGCCAGCGGCAAGGGCTTACCGGCGGGTGTGGCGTTGCGCGTCAAAGCCGATGGCACGCAAAGTTACGAACCGCTTTACCAACTCGACACGCAAAACAAACTCGTCGCCGTCCCCCTCGATGTGAGCCGCGTGGATGAGACGGTTTTTCTGGTGCTGTTCGGTACGGGCTTACGCGGGCGCAGCGAATTAGCCAAAGTCACGGCGCGTATTGGCAACGTAAACATACCGGTTGATTACGCAGGGCCGACGCCCGGTTTTATCGGGCTTGATCAAGCCAACCTGAGATTGCCGCGTTCGCTTACAGGACGTGGCGAAGCAGAAATCGAACTGCAAGCTGACGGCAAAAAGGCCAACGCCGTCAAAATCTCGTTCAGATAATTCGTAAATTCAACGGCATTGCGGCGACCGGCAAGCAGTTCACGCTCGACGGCATCGGCATCTATCGCGTTGCCGACGGCAAGCTCGTCGAAGAGCGCACGGTGTGGGATGCGTTGGGAATGCTCAAACAACTCGGCGCGATGGATCGCTAATTTCTCGTAACCAAGCTGTTTTCGACGTAGCAGCAAATCAGTTGAAGAGTACGGAACAAACGGAAATAACGGAACACACGGAAAGGCCTGCGCCGTAGGGGAAACCTTCCGTTGCTTCCGTTATTTTTGTTTGTTCCGTACTTCCTGCATTTGGGATGTGGTTCAAGTGCGTCGGCAAAGATTTTCAGTGATAGAAATCACCGCCTTGACATGCCCTGATGCCGTCCGTATTCTCCGCGCTTTGCGTTCGCTGCCCAGCCTACGCGATTTGATGGAAACAATGCATGTTTGACGCGCTTTCAGACAAGTTACAGAAGGTACTCAAGAACTTGCGCGGCGAAAGCCGTCTGACGCAAGAACATCTCGAAGCAGCCATGCGCGAGATTCGCATTGCGTTGCTTGAGGCCGACGTAAACTTCAAGGTCGTCAAGGATTTCATCGAGCGCGTCAAAGCCAAGGCTCTGGGGCAAGAGGTTTTGCACAAGCTCTCGCCCGGCCAACAGATCATCAAGCTCGTCAACGACGAGATGATCGAGATGCTGGGCGGACAGTCGAGCCGGTTGCTGTTCACGTCAAAGCGGCCCAATTCGGTGATGATTGTCGGCTTGCAGGGGTCGGGTAAGACGACCTCGACCGGTAAGTTGTCGAAATGGCTGGCGGCGAATCAACAGCGCAATCCGTTGTTATTATCGGTGGACGTTTATCGTCCCGCCGCGCGCAATCAGCTTTCCGTCATCGGCAAAGCGGTTGGCATTCCGGTCTTTGAAGGCGAAGGCATTAACGATCCGCTCGAACTGTGTCGCGCCGCGCGTACTTATTGCGAGCAGGTCGGCTTTGATACGCTGTTGATTGATACGGCGGGACGTTTGCAGATTGACGATGCCCTGATGCAGGAACTCGAAAGCATCAAGGCTGAAATGCAGCCCATCGAAACGCTTTTTGTCGCCGATTCGATGACGGGGCAAGACGCCGTCAACAGCGCGAAAGGCTTTCACGAACGCATAGGCATCACGGGCGTCATTCTCACCAAGATGGATGGCGACACGCGCGGCGGCGCGGCGCTCTCGATCAAAGAAGTTACGGGACAGCCGATCAAGTTCGTCGGCGTCGGCGAAAAGTACGATGCGCTCGAACCGTTCTATCCTGACCGCATCGTGTCGCGCATTCTGGGCATGGGCGATGTGCTCTCGCTCATCGAAAAGGTGCAAGCCGAAGTAGACGAAGAGAAAGCCGAAGAACTCGAACGCAAGTTGATGCAGAACGAGTTCACGCTCGAAGACTTCCGCGATCAACTGGGGCAGATGAAAAAGCTGGGTTCGATTGGGAGCCTGCTTGATATGCTGCCCGGCGATATGTTCGGCGGGATGATGCCGAAGATGACGCCGGAAATGACTTCGCAGATGGAAGGCGAAATGAAGCGCACCGAAGCGATCATCAATTCGATGACGCCCGCCGAGCGCAATGACTATCGCCTGATTGATAATTCCAGAAAGATGCGTATTGCGAACGGCAGTGGCACTAAGGCGCAGGACGTGACCAATATGCTGAAGCAATATGTCGAGATGCGGCAGATGGTGCGCATGATGATGGGGGCCGATCAGGAACAGGGCATGCTTGGCGGACTCAAAAACAAGATGATGCGGGGACTGACCGGCGTCGGTAAACGCGCGAAGAAGAAACAACAGAAGAAGATAAATCCGAAAAAGAAACGACGGTGATTTCAGTGACTAGCGGTCAGTGGCTAGTGGCTAGTGAAAAATACTAGCCACTAGCCACTAGCCACTAGCCACTCTTAGAGGAAGATATGTTAGCAATCAGATTGACTCGTATGGGCACGAAGAAGAAGCCCTTCTATCGTGTCGTGGTCGCCGAAAAGCGCAGCAAGCGCGACGGCAAATTCGTGGAAATCGTCGGACATTACAATCCGTGTTCGAATCCCACACAGATCGTGATTAATCAGGAGCGTGTGCAACACTGGATCGGTTGCGGCGCGCAACCGACTGACACGGTGCGTTCGTTGATTCGCAAAAACGCGGCTGCGCAGCCTCCGGTAGTTGCGGCGGTGGTTGAAGTCGCAGCGGTGGAAGCGGCGGCGGAAGCGGAAGCAGCAGCTTAACTTTGGATTAGGAAGCGAGGCGCAAGATGAAAGAACTTGTCGAATTTATCGCCAGTTCGTTGGTAGACAATCCTGACGACGTGAAGGCTAAAGAGATCGAAAGCCATCAGGCGACGGTCATCGAACTCACGGTCGCGCCCAGCGATCTGGGCAAAGTGATCGGCAAACAAGGCCGGACGGCGCGCGCGATTCGCACCATCCTCAATGCCTCGGGCACGAAGCTCAAAAAGCGTTTCGTGTTGGAAATTCTTGACTGAAGAACTCATCAGCATTGCGCGCATCGCCCGTCCGCAAGGCATTCGCGGTGAAGTCGTCGCCGATGTGCTGACGGATTATCCCGAACGCTTTGCCGAACGCCGGCAGGTGTGGCTGGGCAAGACTGCGGCGGCGGCGCGATTGATTGAGCTTGAAAAAGCGCGGATTCATCAACACCGCGTTATCTTGAAATTCAAGGGCTGCGACACACGCAACGATGCTGAATTGCTGCGCGAACAGCAGGTGATGATCGAACGCGAGGCGTTGGTTGAACTGCCCGCTAACGAGTTCTTTCACTTTGACTTGATCGGCTGTGCGATTGTGACGCGTGAAGGCGAGACGCTGGGGACGGTGAGTGACGTACAGGATTTCGGAGCCGCGCCATTGCTGGTCACGACGATCAATGAACGCGAAGTGATGATTCCGCTGGCCGACAGCATTTGCGTCGAAGTAGACACCGCGCAAAAGCGTATTCTGGTTGAATTGCCTGAAGGTCTTTTGGATTTGTGAAGGTCTGAGGTTCGATCTATGCGCTTCGACCTGTTGACGATTTTTCCTGAGTTTTTCGCGGGGCCGTTCGATTTCGGAATTTTGCGGCGCGCGCAAAAACACGGCGTCATTGAAATCAAGATTCACGACTTACGCTCTTTCACAACCGACAAACACCACATGACGGATGATCGTCCGTTCGGCGGCGGTGATGGGATGGTGATGAAACCCGAACCCATCTTCAATGCAATCGAAACGCTGCTCGCTGAATCCGTTGCATCAGAAAAGCCTGCGGCAATCGTGTTGATGTCGCCGCAAGGAACGCGCTTGACGCAAGCTAAAGCGCGGCAACTGGCGAATGATTACAGCCGCTTGATTTTGCTGTGCGGACGTTATGAAGGCGTAGATGAGCGCGTCATCGAACACCTCGTCACCGAAGAGCTTTCGATTGGCGATTACATTCTGACCGGCGGCGAATTGCCCGCGATGGTAGTGGTTGACGCGGTTACGCGGTTGTTGCCCGAAGCGTTGGGCAGCGCGACTTCCGCCGTGAATGATTCGTTTGAAGACGGCTTGCTGGATTATCCCCATTACACGCGGCCCGCAGAGTTTCGCGGTTGGGCGGTGCCGGAAGTTTTGATCAGCGGGCATCACGCCGAAGTTGCCAAGTGGCGCAGGCGCGCGGCGTTGCGCAAGACGTGGCAGCATAGAAAAGATTTGTTAGCGCAGGCGCAACTCACGCCTGCCGATCAAAAATGGTTGGCCGAATTTGAGGCCGAGAAAATTAACGAAAAAGACCGAACCTAGTAACTGCCCTTACGTCAGTTGCGATTCCTTAAACGATTTCGGTCAAACTGATTTTTAGAAATAGAAGGTAAACGACATGCGAAATGCTAC
>JABFSD010000431.1 GCA_013140935.1 Acidobacteriota bacterium | reverse complement strand
GCGATAAGCCGTGCGTGCGCCGTCAAGATAGAGCCAGGCATCGGGCATTTTCGAGGCAATTGTCAGCACTTCGTCGGGCGCAATGAAACCGTGCGTCAACTGATAATCGCGCAATACGCCGCCATGCACTTCGCGGTAAAGTTCGCGCACACGGTATTGAATTTTTTGCGAACGGCGCGGCTGTTGGCGTCCCCCTGCGGAACGAATGCCGGCGGTCGAACCAGCAGCCGTTGCAATCCAGATGCCTGAGCTGCGGTGTTCTTCTTCGATTTTTCCCGCGTTAATCAAATAGCGCGTCGTAGCGGCGGGACAGGTGTGCGCGATCAATACGTCATTGAGCGCGAGTTCCGGCAAGCGCCGGTCATCGAGCGTAACGGCTAATCGAGTGAGTGTCGTGGGACGCCAGCGCCCGGCAAGATATTCTGGCAAGCGCACGGCAAAGGTTGCGGCGGTGAGCGCGCAAAAGTGGCCTACGCTGTCGCCGGGAGCCGAATTGACGCCGACCATCACGGCTTCGGTGATGCAATGCGAAGTATTCAGCACGGTGCCGTCTCCGCCCACAGTGACGACGAAATCGGCGCGCGCCAGTTGACGTTTCGCTTTGGCGTTGAGTTCTTTGGCATTGAGTTCGGTGCAAGCGATGCCGTGTTGTTTCAGCGTTTTCCGCACGACGCTCAGCGTCTGTTGGTGCGATTGATGGGCGGCCACGATGCGTTGCGCCGTCGCGTCGCCCTGACGTGCGAACTGTGCGGCGCGTCCGCCTTGCGCGAGCGCGGTTTGTTTGACGACGACGTAACAAAACTGCGGTAATAAAGGGAAATTCACCATAATTGATCGTTATGCGAGATAGCGTTCCTGCCGATTTAATGTGCGCGCCGAACTTTATGCTTGACTCATTTGCGAAGGCCATAGTATCTACACGGTGCATCCTTACTCGCGCCACCCAAGCGCGTATCCTAATCTAGCTCGCCCCTTAAATATACCTGAAGCACCTCAGGGATTTCTCGTTCTCCCAAATTTTTTCTGCTCCCATCGTTCTTTACCGCGCTTGGCAGTGCCCCGTCGGTAGCTCCCACGTTTAATCGGCATCCTAGCCCTTACACTGCTGTGTTTGCGCGGTTTTGTGCCCCGCTGAATTAACTGTAGACGTGCCATTTGCGCGCACGTCTGATGGCTTTCTGTGTAGTGTCATCTCCTTTCTCCGCCGTCTAAGGTGGCGAGGTTAAGCCGTCGTGTGTTTCAACATGCCGCAGCGAGGTACTTTTTAGTAAGTAATTTTCGGATGTAACTAACAGAAAGGCCGGAATAAAGCAGGCTCGCGTCAAAAAAACAGCGTGCCGAAAAAAATAATAAAAAGGTTTAGGCGATTCGGAGGTTATTTTTATGGTGCCAACCAAAAGACCGGTCGAGAGAGAATTGTGCCATCAGACGCAGCGCGTAACGTTAAACCGTGCGCAGCGTTGGCTAGGCGTTGAGTTATTCAGTTTAGCGAATTGGACGCTGGCAGTTTGTCTGCTGGCGAGCCAGTTGGTTTTGCCTTCCCGGGCGCAAAGCGCAGGCGCTATCGTGTTGCGCGCTGCCGCCATTTCGTCCACCCAAATTCGGTTGACGTGGAACTATACGCTGCGCAGAGCGCAAACGGACATCATCGTTTATCGCGGATTGACGGACGATCCGGCGGCTTTGGTTGAGGTCAAACGAATCTCTTATGCCGCTGTGAGTTTTATTGATGCGGGCTTGCGGCCGAATGCGCGCTATTATTATTTTCTCAAGAGTTATGCGGGTGGGTTTAATTCCGAACTCACGTCCAACCTTCCGACTGCGGTGACGTTTGAGGGTGGCGGCATCACTTCGACGCCCACGCCAACCCCAACGTCCGTGCCCACAGCAACACCCACGCCGGTACCCACGGCCACGCCTGCGCCAACCGCGACGCCAACGCCTGTGCCTACGGCGACGCCTGTGCCGCGTGTCTCGCCGACGCCGACGCCGACGCCTGTAGCCACGCCGACGCCTGTGCCGACACCTGTGGTCACGCCCACGCCTGTGCCAACCGTGACGCCCACGCCAGACGCGAACGCGGCGCTTTATGCGCAAGCTGAATCTGCCAACCAAATCAGAGTCAGTTGGAAACCGCTGACGCTGATCAAAACGATTTATTTGTATCGCGCCATAGGAGCCGGGTCGGAAGATTTTGTGTTAATCGGTTCTTTCTCGATGAGCCCGTCGAGTTTCTTAGACACGAATCTGCAAGCGGGAACGACTTATCGTTACTATTACAAAACGCCGCGACCTGGCATCGGCAATGCATCCTTATCTTCGCCTTCGCTGTTTACGGAAGCGAGGACGTGGGGGGGCAATAATCCCGCACCGACGCCGACTCCAACGCCTGCGCCTACCGCGACGCCCAAACCTGCGGCCACGCCCACGCCCACGCCCGGTGCGACGCCGACACCGACACCCGTCGCTACGCCTACGCCGACACCAACACCAACACCGAGTGTCACACCGACACCGACGCCTGTGCCGACCAACGGCGCAGCCATTCCACTGGATGACCAAGAGAAAGAGATGGTGCGTCTG
>JABFSD010000809.1 GCA_013140935.1 Acidobacteriota bacterium | reverse complement strand
CACCTGCATCACACCCAACGAATGCGTGAAGCGCGAATGCTCTGCGCCCTGATAGGTGTAAAGCGCCAACCCCAATTGCTTGATGTAACGCAACCGCTGAAATTCAGGCGCGTCAATCAACCGCACCAACAGCGCGTCATCCGCCCGCGTCTCGGCCAGCGCAATGATGTTGTGAATGGGATCGCGGTAAAGTCTTTCCATAATCAGTTGGCGGTTAGCAGTTGGCAGTTGGCGGTTGGCAGTTCCGCAGAACTGCCAACCGCCAACTGCCAACTGCTAACTTCTTCAAAGAGTCTGTATGAGTCGGGTCAAAAGCGCCGTGCGGCGAGGGATGTCTTCGATCAGGATGTGTTCGTGTTCGGCGTGCGCGCCTGCGCCGTCAATGCCGAGGCCGTCCAGCGTAGCCACGCCCAGCGCCGCCGTGAAATTGCCGTCAGAGCCGCCGCCTACGACCGTGTCTTTGAGTTCGTGGCCGAGTTCTGCCGCGAGGCCGCGTGCGTGTTCAAACAAAGCGACGTTGCGCGGCGAACGTTCCATCGGCGGACGATTGATGCCGCCTTTGATTTCAAGCTCGGCTCCGTCGAGTTGCGGTTGCAAGGCTTCGATGGTGCGGCACAGATGTTCGCCGTCGGACTGTTGCCAGAAACGCAGATCAACGTGCGCAACGGCTTCAGCGGGTACGACGTTGCTGGTCGTACCGCCGTTGAACTCGCCTACGTTCAACGTCACGCCGCGCTCGTAATCATTCAGCGCCGCGAGCGCGAGCGTATGGTGCGCGAGTTCGACAATCGCGTTGATGCCTTTGGTCGGATCAAGCCCCGCGTGCGCCGCGCGGCCTTTGGCTTTGATCTCATAAACGCCGATGCCTTTGCGTCCGGTTTTGACTACGCCGCCCGTGATCGGAGGTTCGAGTACGAGCGCGGCCACCGACTTGCGCGCTTCTTCTTCGACCAACGCGCGCGAAGTGCGGCTGCCGATTTCTTCGTCGCACGTCAGCAACACCGTCAGCGGACGATTGACCGAAAGATTGAGTTGCTTGATCGCACGCAAGGCTTCGAGCAACGCGGCGATGGGAGCTTTCATATCGAATACGCCGGGGCCGTGCGCGGTGCCTGCTTCGGTAATGCGAAAGGGCAAGCGCGCCAGCGTGCCGAGCGGCCATACGGTGTCGAGATGGCCTACGATTAAGAGTTGTTGTCCGTCAGTGTGCGCGGCGTCTTGATGAAGTCGAGCGCACAAGTGCGTGCCGTAACCCGCGACCGGCGTGAGTTCGACATAAGCGCCGAGTTCCTGAAAACGTTCGGCGACGAAGGCTGCGATTTCGCGCAACGGCGCTTCCGCGCGCGAAGGCGTTTCGCGTTCAACCAACTGGCGCGTGAGCGATAAGACGTCGTCACGGCGCGCGGTAAAGTATTCGAGCAAGGCGTTCATAAGAGAATCGTTCTGAGGCCAAACTTTTACAGACGTTATTTGAAGATGCGAAAAGCGGCTCACACCCGCACAAACACAGGAGAAAGCCTGCTTGACAAAGCAAAGTGATGATGCACAATGCGTCGGACTCTGACAAGCTCATACGCGAACCGTCAGATACATCAAACCCACTGCTTAGCGCCATCACTTATCGCTTTTTATTGCCGCAATCGTAATCGTGTCCTGGCACACGAACTTTATGCAGGGCGGACAGGTTTCATCGGTGCTGTTTGTGCGAGAGTGGGTCGCTGTGAATAATTCGCATTGTCTGATTCTGATATTCCAGATTCAGAACCCAATCACATCAGTTTCAAATTTTGAAAGGAAGAAGTGGAGGAACGATCCATGATGAAGAAGTTGAGCCTTTCGCTCTCACGCGCTCTGTTGCTGGGGGCGCTCTTGATTTTACCGATTGCGGCTAGCGCGCAGGATGATAAGAAAGCACAAGCAGAACGCGAATGGTACGCGGCCTGCAATCCTGAAACCGACAAACAGAAGTGCTATGACCTTTCTAAAGCGTTATTAGCAAACTTTCCCGATACGACTTACGCCAAGTACGCCAAGGCGAAAGTGGATGCGAAAGACATCAACGACGTTTGGGTTCCGTTCAAAGCTGCTGTTGACGCTTTTTACGCAGGACAAGACGGCCCCAAACTCGAAAAACTTTACAGCACAGGCGATGCCTTCTTGCAGCGCAGCCCGGGTTATTCCTGGGCGATCGCGCAACAAGCGTTGGCGGGAAATAGCTTATTGTTGCAGGAAATCTACAAAGATCGCGGCAAAGTAAAAAGCTACATTCAAAAAGGCATGGATCATTTTGCCTCGCCGAATACGCCTGACGCGAAGTTGATGGATCAGGCTCAGTGGACCAATTTCCGCGAAACCATTATGGCAACCGGATATGAGGTTTATGCTTTTGATGCATTGGAATCAAACCCGGCGACGGCTTTGGACTTCATCAACAAAGGCATTCAAATTAAAAGTACCAATCCGGCCAACGCCAATCTCGGCTGGAAGAACCCGAACTTCTATTTGTTCCGCACCCAAATCAACAACGCCCAGTACGTAAAATTGAGCAATCAATACACGGCGATGTCGAATGAAGACAAAGTG
>JABFSD010001068.1 GCA_013140935.1 Acidobacteriota bacterium | reverse complement strand
AGGCGGGCCGGGGCGCGACCCTTACGGCAACTTTTTGCTGACTGGTTTCGCGGTTGAAGCCGCGCCTTTGAACGGTAAAGCCGAACGCATCAAGCTCGCTGACATTCGCGCAAACGATTCGGCTTATCGCCCTGAACCGCGCGAAGTGTTCGCTGACAAGACCGATACGCGCGCGACTGATCGTCCGGCGGGTTGGGCGATTAATGCGACGAGTGACGGCGACCAGCGATTGACGCGGCAAGCGGTGATTACAACTGCTGCGCCGTTTGGCTTTGCGGGCGGCACTCGGCTGACGATCACGCTGAAACATCAGGGCGGCGCGCTGTGCCAAACGATGGGACGCTTTCGCCTGTCGGTGACCGACGGCAAGACGCCGTTTGAAATCGTGAACGTTTCAGCGCGCCAACTGACGCTGCTCGAAAAAACCTCAGCACAAAGCAATGGGACGCAACGCACCAGCAAACAACAACAGGATTTGGCTGATCGTTATCGTTCGCTTGCGCCTGAGTTCAAAGCGACGCGCGATCAACTCGAAAAGTTGCGCGACGAATTGAAAGCCTTGCGCATTACGTCAGCGCTCGTGATGCAGGAAAGCAAATCCGCTGAACGCCCCGCGACGCATTTGCGCGAACGCGGCAATTTCATGAGCAAGGGCGAAAAGCTCTTTGCGGCTGTGCCTGCGGTGTGGCACGCCATGCCTGAAAGCGCGCCGATCAATCGGCTGGGACTCGCGCAATGGTTGGTGAATGCTGACAATCCGCTGGTCGGACGCGTCACGGTCAATCGTTTTTGGGAACAGCTTTTCGGACGCGGCATCGTCGAAACTTCGGAAGATTTCGGGATGCAGGCGGCTGAGGCTACGCACCCTGAACTGCTAGACTGGCTCGCGGTCGAATTCACCAAACCAACTGGCATGAACTGGAGCATGAAAAAACTCGTACGCCTGCTCGTGACTTCATCGGCTTATCGGCAAGCGGCGACGAGTTCGCCTGGGTTGCAAGAGAAAGACCCATACAACCGCTTGCTCGCGCGCGGCCCGCGCTTCCGGCTCGAAGCCGAAATGTTACGCGATGCCGTATTCGCCATCAGCGGCTTGTTGACGCAAAAAGTCGGCGGCCCGTCAGTGATGCCGCTGCAACCCGAAGGCATATGGAAAGCGCCTTACAGCAGCGAAAAATGGACGAACGCATCAGGTGCTGATCGTTATCGCCGCAGCTTGTATACCTTCGCGCGTCGCTCGTCGCCTTATCCGATGATGTTAAATTTCGACGGCATCAGCCGCGAGTCTTGCGTCGTGCGGCGTACGCGGACGAATACGCCGTTGCAGGCGCTGAACCTGTTGAACGACGAAGCGCTGTTTGAAGCTGCGCGCGCGCTGGCCGGACGAATGATGAAAGAAGGCGCAGATGTTGGGACGCGGCTGACTTATGGCTTGCGGCTGTGCGTTGCGCGTCAACCGCGTGCGACCGAGCTTGAAAGGCTGACCGCGCTTTATCAACAACAACTCGCTTATTTCAAAACGCATTCGGACGAAGCGGCAAAAGTTGTTAAACAAACTTCACCCACCCCAGAACTCGCGGCGTGGACGATGGTCGCCAATGTGCTTTTGAATTTGGACGAAACAATTACGAAGGGAACCCCTGGGAGCGCCCGCATCCCTGCGGGCTGTAAGAAAAGCGGCGAAGCCTTCCTTTTCCTGATTGCTCGCAAAGCGAACACTAAATAAGGAACGCTGCGCGGCTTTTTATATAGCCCGCAGGATGCGGGCGCACCCAGGCCAACCCAAAGAGGAGAAACATCACCAATGAACCGATCTCGCATCACCCTTGCCCTGTTTGCACTAGCTTTAATCGCAGGCGGCGTATTTTTCACGACGCAAGCGCAACAACAACCTGCACCGCAACGCACCGGCCCCGTCACCGAACCGCCTTACGAATCGCCGAAAAAAGAACCGACGGTGATTACGCCCGGCGCTACGGTAGGCGCTCCGCCCTCTGACGCCGTCGTACTTTTTGACGGCAAAGACCTGTCGGGCTGGAAGAGCCAACGCGACGGCGGCGAAGCCAAGTGGACGGTCAAAGACGGTTATATGGAAGTCGCGCCGCGCACCGGCGGCATTCAAAGCAAATATGAATTCGGCGATTGCCAGTTGCACGTCGAATGGGCGACGCCGGTTGTCGTCAAAGGCGAAGGTCAGGGACGCGGCAACAGCGGCATCTTTCTGTTAGGCCATTACGAAGTGCAGGTGTTGGATTCGTTCGAGAATAAAACTTATTTTCACGGACAAGCAGGTTCGATTTACAAACAATGGCCGCCGCTCGTGAACCCAGTGCGCAAGCCGGGCGAATGGCAGAGTTACGACATTATTTTCAGCGGCCCGCGTTTCAACGAAATCGGTTTGCCCACGCGCCGCGCCCGCATCACCGTGCTGCTCAACGGCGTACTCATCCAGAACAACGTTGAGATTCAAGGAGAAACTTCGCACGACAAAGCGCCGCATTACATCGTGATTCCGACCAAAGCCGGGTTGTCGTTGCAAGACCACGGCGACCTCGTGCGCTATCGCAATATCTGGGTACGTCCGCTG
>JABFSD010001189.1 GCA_013140935.1 Acidobacteriota bacterium | reverse complement strand
GCGTCAGGCCGAACAGCGCGACCAGCGAACCTACGCCGCCGATGGTGGCGAGCAAGAAGCCGAATACGGTCAGCGTGCTGAGTTGGTGAAACCAGCCGCGCTGCCCGCTTTCATTGAGTTGCGTTAAGGGCGGACGCCGAAACAGAAACCACCACAGCAAACCTAAAAAGCCCAGCGCGCCGACGAAGCCCAGCGAAGCGTCGTCGTTCTCGTTGATTAGCGCGCGCAAGTTGTATTCGGTTTTGAAATCGGCCAGCGGCTTCCAGCGATGAAAGCGCACGGGCATCAACATCTGCGCCATGCGCAAACCGTAAGCATCGGCGTCACCGGCGACGCGGCTGATGACGGCGGTGGGACCGTTCTGGTTGACGTAACGAATGCTCGGATAAAGATGGGCTGCCACCAATACGGCGATAAGTGCGATCAAAGCGAACGGTAAAACGGCGACGCGCCATTCACCCCATTTGGGTTGTTGCAGCCACAGCAAGCCCGCCGCGATCAGCAAAAAGAAACACGCAAAGAAAGCGTAATAATACCCCGACGAACCCAACAGCACGGCGACGATCAACGCAAATGCGCCGCGCCACGTGCGCCAATGGTTCACGTTGAGTTCGCCGCGCAACAGCCAGAACAACACCAGCAAAAACAGTGGCACTTGCCAATAGGCCGACAGAAACAGGTGATGTTCGTTGCGGATGATGTGATAGGGCAAAAACGTATAGAGCAAACTCATCGCCGTGCCGACCAGCCACGACAGACCCAGTTGCCGCAGCGCGAACAAAGCGCACAGCATCACCAACGGAAACGTCAGCAGGAAAAAGTTGTTGAGTACGGCGTGATAGCTCTTTGCACGTGCTGCCAATAGTTTCTGCAACAGGAAGTGCAGGTTGTTGTCTGAGGTCGGCACGTCGCGCAGGTTCAAGTGACCGGGCGCGCCGAGTTGCGGAATATCTTGATACCAGCCGTTCTCGACCAGAGCTTTGGTGGTGAGGTGGTAATACATCGCGTCGCCTTGATAGTAATAAGGCAAGTGGCGTGCTTCGCGGCGCAAGTCATACGTCCAGCCCATGACCAACAGGCACAGTAACAAGGCTGCGCCGTAGCCCAAGATTGCCTGCGCGCGCGGCGCTTGCCACCAACGGACAGACGTACCGTCGAAAGGGGGATGCTCTTTGTTCACGAATGAAGGAATCCTTTGCGAATGAGTTCGGGGAAACGAGTGCGGGCAGTGTACGGTTGCGTGACAGGCTTGCCAAGCCCTTCCGTCGAACGCGCGCAATGCGCTAAAGTGCCGCCCCTTTTATGAAAACCGAAGATTACCAATATCTTTACGATCTCGAAGCGAAGCTCTGGTGGTTTGCCGGGATGCGCGAAATCACCGGCACACTGTTGGCTCCTTTTTTAGAAGAGCGTCGTCACCGCCGCATTCTCGATGCCGGATGCGGCACGGGCGGCAATCTGGAATGGCTGCGGCCTTTTGCCGGAAGCCATCCCGTCATCGGATTAGACTATGTCGAAACCGCGCTGCGCTTTTGCCAGAAAGGCGGACATCAGCATCTGGTGCAGGCTTCGGCGACCGATTTGCCCTTCGCCGCTGAGAGTCTCGATGTCGTGACCAGCTTTGACGTACTCGTGCAAATCCCCGGCGCGGGCACGGACGAACAAGCCATCAGCGAAATGTTTCGCGTGCTCAAACCTGGCGGTCTCGCTTTTGTGCGTTGCGCGGCTTATGAATGGATGAAGAGCGACCACGATGCAGCGCTCGCGACGCATCGGCGTTACACGTTGCCCGAATTGCGCGGCAAACTCGAAGCCGCAGGCTTCACCACGTTGCGCGCAACCTATGCAATGACCTTGCTGTTTCCGGTCGCCGCTGCACGACGGCTGGTCATGAAAAAACTGGGACTGGCTGACAGCGGCTCTGACGTAAAGCCACTGCCCGATTCGCTGGCGTGGGTCAATCGTGCCTTGCAGCAAGCGCTGGACTGGGAAGCGGACTTGTTACAGCTTGTGGATTTGCCCTTTGGCTTGTCGGCGATTTGCGTCATGAAAAAGCCGTGAATCGGGGTAAGCAGGTCAGCGCTCCGCCGTCGCCTTTCGTTGTCCTAACAAACCGAAACTCACGCGCGGCAAGACAATCAATTGCAACCACAGCCCGAAAAAATCACGCGCCGTTTTGGCAACGCTGCGCCACGTGAAAAATTGCGATTGACCGTGCATCCGCGCGTAATGATGCACGGGCGTTTCGACAAAGCGCGCGCCCGCTTGTGCCAGCTTATAAACCATCTCCGTACAAACGACGCCGCTCGTCGAACGCAAATCAATGCTTTGAATCACCGTCCGCCGCATCAGCCGAAAGTCGCAATCTACGTCACGAATCGGCAGGCCAAACAAAGCGCGCGATAACCGTTTATAAATGCCGCCCAACACAATGCGCCGCCGATGATCAGAACGTTTCCGCTTGTAGCCATTCACCACGTCTACGTCATCGCGCACCAGTGCCACGAGGTCACGCAACTCATTCACGTCGTATTGCGCATCGCCATCGGTATAAAACACCCAATCTTTCGTCGCCGTCAGCAAACCGG
>JABFSD010000430.1 GCA_013140935.1 Acidobacteriota bacterium | reverse complement strand
TTCGCGGCGGCAAACTGCCGCCCAAAAATCAAATTCAAACCATGCGCTTTCGCACCAATCAATTCGCCGCCGAAAACCATGAAGCCAATCACGCTTTCGTGGACATTCAAACCAAGCCCGGCCTCGGCACGTGGCACGGCAGCCTGAACGGCGGCTTTCGAGATGAATCGTTGAATGCGCGCAATGCCTTCGCGCCCTTTCGCGGCCCTGAACAAACGCGGCGGATGGGTTTCGACATCGGCGGGCCGCTGTGGAAAGGCCGCAATTCGCTGACGCTTTCGGCAGATGCGCTGAATGCTTATGACACGCAAACGATTGTCGCGGCGCTGCCGAACGGAGCTTTCCGCGATGTGTTGCGGCGTCCGTTGCGCACGCTCAATCTAACGGCGCGCGGCGAACATTTGCTGACGCCACTCAGTACGTTGCGCGGCGAATATCAACGCAACGCTACGCGGCGCGACAATCTGGGTGCGGGCAATTTCGATCTGGCCGAACGCGGCGTTCACAGCGACAGCGTCAATCACGTTGCGCGACTGGCGAACGCCGCAACCATAGGCAAGTTGTTTTTCAACGAATGGCGCGCGCAGTTCGATTGGCAAAGCATCGAGATGAATTCGTTGTCGCAAGCGCAAACGATTCAGGTGTTGAATGCTTTCACGAGCGGCGGCGCGCAACTCGACAGTGCGCGGTGCGTGCGCGGTTTCGAGTTGGCTGACAACCTCGACATCGCTACGAAAAAGCATGCGTTGCGTGTGGGAGCGCAAATCGAACGCTTCAACGTGAACGCCGACGAGCGCCGCAATCTGAACGGTACGTTTATCTTTTCTTCGCTGGCGGACTTTCGCGCCGCGCGTCCGCTGACTTACTCGCAACGTTCGGGGGCAGGGCAACTGGCTTTCACGCAATGGCAGACGGGTTGGTACGCGCAAGACGATTGGCGGATGAAGAAAAGTTTTACGCTGAGTTACGGCGTACGGCACGAATGGCAAACCAAGCTGGCTGATCGCAACAACTGGTCGCCGCGTTTGGGCTTCGCGTGGTCTCCGTCGAAAAGCGGCAAGACGACGATTCGCGGCGGCGCGGCGGTGTTTTACGGCTGGTTCGATACGATGACGCTTGAGCAAGCCTTGCGAGTCAACGGCCAACAGCAACGCGATCTGGTGGTTTTGAATCCGGGCTTTCCCGATCCGTTGAGCGGCGGCATGCAACGCAGCCTGCCGCCCAGCCGCATCACGCTCGCATCGAACTTGCGCTTGCCCGAAAGCTGGGTTGCAAGCGCGGGCCTCGAACACGAACTCAGGCCGCAGATGCGACTCAACGCGCGATACAGCTTGCGCCGCGATCTTTATCAACTGCGCGGTCGCAACATTAACGCGCCTGACGTAACGGGCACGCGGCCTGATCCACTCACGGGCAATCTCACACAAGTCGAATCGAGCGCGCGCGGGACTTCGCACAATTTCAACGTCGGTTTGAATTGGATGAAGGTCGGCAAATACATGCTGATGGCGAATTACACGCTGGCTAAGGCTGTGAATGAGAGCGACAGCCCATTTGCGTTGCCGGTGAATAGCTTTGATCTGCACGCCGAACGCGGGCCGTCGCTCAACGACATTCGCCATCGGCTGATGTTATTCGGCAATTATTCGCTGCCAAGCAACTTTCGCATCAGCACCATTCTGTATACGCAATCCGCGCCGCCTTACAACGTGACGACGGGCTTTGACGACAACCGTGACGGCATCGTTAACGACCGCCCGCTGAATGCACGTCGCAATAGCGCCCGCGCGGCGAGTATGTTCGAGATGAGCAGTCGTGTCAGTTGGGGTTTTGGCTTTGGCAAGCCGCCTGAACAAAGCGGCGGCCCGCAAGCGCGTATGGTTAGACTCGAAGGCGGCGACAGCGGTTCCATGCTTGGCGGCCTCAGCGGCTTGCCCGGCGGCGCAGCCAGCAAACGTTATCAAATGGAACTTTTCGTCCAGGCTTCGAACCTCTTGAACAACGTCAATCGCGCTGGTTTCACGGGCGTGCAATCGTCGCCGTTTTTTGGACACGCTACGTCAGCCGCAGCGGGCAGGCGATTCGAGACCGGGTTGAGATTTAGTTTCTAGCCTGGAATTTATGGATGACGAATTAGCCCTACTTCGTCAGGCTAAGCCAGTTCCGTCAATTGGCCCAGCTTGCCTGTGCTGTCGCCGATTTTTTCAGGTGTGACACTCATCTTCTCCAACAAAGTCAGATAAAGATTCGTCATCGGCGTTTGCGGATAAACGATGTGACGTCCGGGTTTGAGCGAACCGTCGCCGTGTCCCACCACTAACACAGGCAGATTCTCATGCTGATGGCGATTGCCGTCGGCCAAGCCTCCGCCATAAACAATCATCGAATGATCGAGCAACGTGCCGTCGCCCTCCGGCGTAGCCTTCAGCTTATTCAGAAACGCGGCAAAGAGCGTCGTATGAAAAACGTTTATCTGTTTCACTTTTTCGATCCAGTCGGGATTGTCGCGGTGGTGTGTGAGTGGATGATGCGGGTCGGGAATGTTGAGTTCGGGATAAACGCGCATGCTGCCTTCGCGGCCTACGATCATGG
>JABFSD010000785.1 GCA_013140935.1 Acidobacteriota bacterium | reverse complement strand
GCCCCGCGTGCCGCACTTATCTGGCGACGATTTCGTTGATCGCTTATGTGTTCACCAAAATTGCCGTAGCGATTTTCGCCGGAGCCATCGTGCTGAAAGCCGTGCTGGGTTGGAACATGTGGCAAAGCTCTTTGGCGCTGGTCGCGGCGACCGGAATTTATACGATTGCCGGCGGCATGGCGGCGGTGATTTACACTGAAGTGCTGCAAACCGTCATCCTCGTCGTCGGCGCGCTGATCTTGATGTTCATCGGTCTCGACAAGGTCGGTGGTTGGACGCAACTGGTAGCGAGCGTGCCTTCAGATTTTTTTCACATGGTGAAACCGGTCACGGATAAAGATTTTCCGTGGACCGGGATTTTCTTCGGCGCACCGATTGTCGGCGTTTGGTATTGGTGTACGGATCAAGTGATCGTGCAACGCACGCTGGCCGCGAAGAGCATAGCCGATGCCAAAGGCGGTACGGTGTTGGCGGGCTTTTTGAAAATTTTGCCGGTGTTCATGTTGATCATTCCCGGCGTGATCGCGCGCGTGCTTTACCCGGCGGAGATGGCAGCCGATTCCAATTCGGCCTTTCCGTTGATGGTGTCGCGGCTGATGCCGCCGGGTTTGCAAGGCATCATGGTGGCCGCGTTGCTGGCGGCGCTGATGTCGAGTTTGAGCGCAGTGTTCAATTCGAGTTCGACCATCTTCACGATGGATTTTTACAAGAAGTGGAAGCCCGCAGCGTCAGAGCGCGAACTGGTGCGCGTTGGTTACGCGGCGACGATTGTGATGGTCGTCGCGGCGCTCGTGTGGATTCCGCTGATGGGTCGCGTGAGTTCGCAACTGTGGGTGTATCTGCAAAGCGTGCAGGCTTACGTTTCGCCGCCTATCGCAGCGGTCTTTTTCATCGGCATCGCGTGGCGGCGCGTGAATGCGCAAGGCGCGCTGAGTTCGTTGCTGACGGGTTTCGCGTTGGGCGCGACGCGCTTCATTCTCGAAGTCGTTTACGCCGGAAATCTGCCGGGCGGCGCGTTGGGCTGGTTCGTAGGGATGAACTTCCTGCACTTTGCGATCTTGATGTTTGTGGTTTGCGTGGCGGTGTTGGTCGTAGTGAGTTTGCTTACGCCTGCGCCGTCAGATGAACAATTGCAGGGACTCACGTTGCAAACGACTAGCGGGGCGGTTGAAGCGCATTCGGCACGCAAGGCGGGAATGTTCGCAATCGTTTTATTGGTTACGTTGTTGGTGCTTTGGATTTATTTCGCATAACGGTGTGACACAAGATGGCATCTTGTGCCACGGATTTAAGAGGATGGGTGATGGTTCTAAAAGTTCTTTCTTTAGGTTTGCTCGCGTTGCTGACGAGCACTTGTCACGTCATTGCGCAAGAGCCGCAAAGCGTAACCGCTACGGCCAAGCTGTCTGTGCCGGTAGCGACCGCCACGCCTAAAGTCGAAGCGTCCCCGTCACCGGCGCTTGATCAGTTGATGACGGCGCTGGCCGCCGCGCAACAGGCGAAATCGTTTCGCGCGCGGCTTGAAAGCCAGATTGAGAAAGAAGACCCGGACGAACTTACGCTCGAAATCGCCGCTCCCGACCGTCGCCGCATCAAAGGCCACAATCTCGAAATCATCGTTATCGGCGCAGACGGCTATTTGAGTTTCGGCGGCAGATGGCAGAAAGCGCCGCGCGATCCCGAAGCGAAAGCTAATGTTTTCAAAGTCGCGCAAGCGCCGGTCTTCTGGGGCTTCGCTGAGAATGAAGCCGCGCGCGCTCTTATCACGATCAAAAGCGTGATTCCCACCACGGATAACGAACAGGCCGTCACCCTGTTTGAATACGAAATGAAAGACGCCTTCGGCAAAACCGGCGTGTGCCGGTTGCGCACGTGGGTGAATCAGACGGATGGGTTGCCGCGCAAGACCGAAATGGAAGGTGATTACGAAGGCCGCCACGCGCGCGCGGTTTTGACCTGGTTGGAATACAACGCGGCGCTCACGATTGAAGCGCCGACGTTACCTTAAACTGGTTACCTTAAACTGAATGATGCATGGTGAATGAGGAGAATTCTGCAATGAAGTTTTATGCTGCAATTTTGGTGTCGGGTGTGTTGGCGTTCTGTGTCAGTTGCGGTGGGGCGAAACCCCCGGTGAGCAATCAGACGCAAGCCGCTGAAGTGAAAACCGAGAATTACGACGAAGCGGTCAATCTGGCGAAAGGCGATCCGCAAAAAGGCATCGTCGCGGCATTTCAGCGCGCGACCGAAATGCAGGCCTTTCGCGTTAAGCTCGAAACCACGACGGATGGCCGCACGAGTGCGATTCAGTATGAATACGCCGCGCCAGATCGCTATCGCATGTCGAACGGCCCGACGGAAGCGGTGGTCGTGGGCGACACGGCTTACATCAAGACGATGGGCTCGTGGCAAAAGGCCGCCACGGGCGGCGAACAGATGAAAGCCATACGCAGTGCCGAACTCGTCGCGCAGGCCCGCGAAGCGACGAATGTGAGTTTCGTGCAAGCCGACACGTTCAATGGCGAACCGACGGTCGTTTACAATTACGTCACGACTAAGATCGGCGCGGCCAGCGGTACGAGCAACAACAAGAC
>JABFSD010000122.1 GCA_013140935.1 Acidobacteriota bacterium | reverse complement strand
TCGCCGCTGCCGCCAACAAACACACCGACGCCGTAGTCGCTTATCGTCATGCCTTGAACCTGAAAGCGGATTCTGCCGACGCCCAACTCGGATTGAGCGATGCGCTGGCTGACAACAAAGACTATCAAACCGCGTTGCAGGAATATGACAAGCTGCTCGCCAAACAGCCCAACAACACGGAAGCCCGTCGCGGTCGCGCCGATGCGCTTTATGAATTGCGCCGCTATGACGACGCTATCAAAGATTACGAAACGCTGTTGCCTGCCGTCTCCGATGATGGCGGATTGAACAATAATTACGCCAACGCTTTGTATCGCACCGGCCAACGCGCCAACCGCACCAAAGCAATCGAACAATATCGTTTGGCCGCCAAAAAGAATCCGCAATCGAGTGACGCTTATGCCGGACTCGCCAATGCGTTGCGCACTTCGCAACAACTGGCTGAAGCAAAACAAGCTGCCGAGACCGCCGTTAAACTCGACGCGCAATCCGCTTTGGCGCATTCAGTTCTCGGTCGCGTATACGCCGAGACTAAAGATTTCGCGCGCGCCAATGCCGAAGGCGAACAAGCCGTCAAGCTCGCGCCGAACGATGCGTTTATGCACGTGAATATGGGCGGCATTTTTTACATGCAAAACCGCACCGATGAAGCCTTGCGTGCTTATTTGCGTGCGACTTCGTTCGACAAGCAATGGGCTTTCCCGCACAACAGTCTGGGCAACGTATTCATTTCGGCAAACCGCACCGGCGAGGCCATCGAAGAGTTCACGCTGGCGACGCAACTCGAACCGAACAACGCGACTTATCACAACAATCTCGGTACGGCGTTGGCACGCGCGGGGCGCTGGCCGCAGGCGTTGGCGAGCTTCAAAGAGGCAACCGCACGCGATAGAAACAATCCTTCGCCGTGGTTCAATCTGGGTGCATCGTTTATGTCATTGCGGCAATTCAACGACGCAGCCGATTCGTTCCAACGCGCCGTCAACATTGAACCGAACAATACGCGCTTCCTGAAAGCGTTGGCTGATGCCTATACGGCGGCGGGCAAAAAGAACGAAGCCAAAGCCATTCTGAAACAACTCGACGGAGCGGGCGCTGCGCCTGCCGACGAGAAAGGCGACAAGAAGAAAAAGAAAAACTAAGTGACCGACTAAGTGATCGCCTAAATGATTCGGATGATGGGGCGACGAAACCTCTCCTTTCGTCGCCCTGCTTCTCAGCCGTACCATTCACTTCCAACAATCACAGATGACTGAGTCCCCAAATTTTGAACTATTAGACAAGATCGTTTGCGGATACCGCATCACCCAGGAAATTGGCGAAGGCGGGATGGGCAAGGTTTATCTGGCCGAGAGCGCCTATCTCACCGAATATAAACAACAGGTCGCCATCAAAACGCTGACGCCGAAAAACGAACGGCAGGCCGCGCTCTTGCAAGACCTCTTCGTGCGCGAAGCCAACATTCAGGTGCAACTCAAGCATCCGCACATCGTCAGCGTGATTCAGTTCGCCATCGAACACGGCGCGCATTTTCTCTTGCTCGAATACATTCCCGGTTATGAATATCGCGGACGCCACCTGTCGAACGTCGCCGATGTGCTGCGATATGAAACCGGCGCGATGCCTTATCAACGCGCGATGCGTTTGTTCGCACAAGCACTTGATGCAATGGACTATTCGCACAATTTCAAATACCGCTGGGAAGGCGAAGAGCGCACCGGCATCGTCCACCGCGACATCAAACCGGCGAATATGCTGTTGATGAATGCCGACACGATCAAGCTCAGCGATTTCGGCATCGTCAAAGTGCAACAGCGGCGCGAATCGGCTACGTCACGGCTCACGCCGGGCACGAGCGCCTATATGGCTCCCGAAGCGATTCAGGGGCCGCACAATTACGGCTTGCTCGAACTCGACGGACGTTCGGATATTTATTCGCTCGGCATCACGCTTTACGAAATGCTGACCGGCAAGCTGCCCTTCAAACCTGATCCGGGCGAAAACCCAGATGTTTCAATGCGGCGCAAACAAGTTGATGAAATGCCACCGCCGCCTTCGACCATTTATCCGCAAATTCCCGAAGCGCTCGATGCCGTCGTGATGAAGGCCTTGCAAAAAAATCCTGATCGCCGCTATCAATCGGCGCGCGATTTCAAGGCCGCGATTTTTGCGCTCAACGAATCGCTCTCGCTCGGACTCAAAGACCCATACGACACCAACGATCTCGCAGCCAAAACACAGGGGCAACGTTCCGCCCCCACAGCCCAACAAGGCACATACGCCACCCAATACGTAGACATGAATGCGGCGGCGACAACGCGTGGTTTGGGTGCAGCCGTTGAAACAAACGTGCGCGGTTGGAACCCTACGCCGATTCCCGGCAGCGTGACGGATGTGCCGTTTCCTTCGCAGATAACGGCTACGCCGGGTACGACTTTCCCCAGCGTAGTGCCTGAAACACCAGCGACGCCCTCGCGCGGAAAGTTGTTTGCGACGGTGGCCGTGTTGGCTGTCGCGCTCGCGGCTGTCGGCGCAGTTCTTTACCCCAAGCTGTTTCCGTCGAATGCTGCGACCACGGCTACGCCCTCGCCCGCGCCCACGATCAAAACGCCTGCGGACATGGTTGTCATTCCTGGCGGGACTTATCGCATGGGACGCGATCTGGATGAGGCGATGAAAAATTACGCGATCACCTCCGGCAGTGCGCAGGAAAAGCCTTTCCGCTTTGATTACCCCGCACACGCCGAAACCGTGAAGCCTTTCTATCTCGACCTGACCGAAGTCTCGCGGCGCGCGTATGGCGAATTCGTGAAAGCAACGCAACGCAATGCGCCGAGCGATTGGGGCGCGTCCACCCCGCCGCTCAACACCGAAGACATGCCGGTCACGCACGTTTCGTTCAATGACGCGAGCGACTATTGCGCCTGGCGAACGGCGACGCGCAACGACGGATTGCTTTATCGCCTGCCCACCGAACCGGAGTGGGAATTCGCCGCGCGCGGCAAGAACGCAGGCGAGCCGAACCAACCGCTCAACCTTTATCCGTGGGGCGACGAGTGGACGCCGGGCAATGCGAATACCCGCGAATCGCGTTTGGCACATCCGCAAATCGTCACGGCCAATCGGCAAGCCGCGTCACCCTTTGGCGCGCTGAATCTCGCAGGCAATGTCTATGAATGGACGGCGACCGACTTTCAGCACTATCCCGGCAGCGATCAGGAAACGCCGCGCGAAGCGGGCTATCAAGGCACTTATCAAGTCGTGCGCGGCGGCTCGTTCGATTTTGCGAAAGAGTACGCGATGACGACGACGCGCGTGTGGGCTAAGCCCACCAGTCAGGGGCCGCGTTTAGGGTTTCGTTGTGCGGCTGAAGTGAAACGATAGCGATAAGAAGGAGACCAACCATTCCAACCATCGAAGGCAAAACACTCGGACTCAAACCCAATCAACTCAAGCGGCTGGAAAAGCTCTATCAGCGCCGCGTACCGCCCGCCGAAATCGTCACTTCAGAACTGGCGCGGCAACTCACCGAAATCTCGCATGAGATCAGGCGGCAAGTCGGCGTACTCATCAATCGCAAAGGCCACATCGAACACGTCATCGTAGGCGACACTTCGCAAATCGTATTGCCCGTGCTGGATCGTTCGCGTTTGGGGCAAGCGCGTTTCAACGGCTTGCGCTGTTTGCATACGCACCTGCGCGGTGAGAAAGGACTGACGCGCGATGACTTGAACGATTTGGCGATTCTGCGGCTCGACTTGATGGCGGCGATTGATGTGAATGAAAAATCCGGCTTGCCCGAATTGATGCACGCCGCGCACGTCTTGCCTGCTTCCGGTTTCGCTGCGCAAAAGAAAGCCGCGCCCAAAGACGATGACGACGATGACGACGAAAGTGCCGAACCTGAGATGTTCGGCTTTCTCGACGAAAAGCATCCGGGACAACTCGACGTGAATTTCATCGAGTTGATCGAAGCCCTCGAAAGCGAAATGGCGCGCAATCGCGGCGCGCGCAAGGCTTCTGACACGCGCGACCGCGCCCTGCTCGTCGGCGTCACCAAAGATTCCGTCGTCGAAGCCGAAGAGTCTATGGACGAGTTAAAAGAACTCGCGCTCTCAGGCGATTTAGTCGTGCTGGACACAATGGTGCAACGCCGCAATCAACTCGATCCGGCTACGCTCGTAGGCAAAGGCAAACTCAGCGAAATCATCATCCGCAGTTTGCAACGCGGTGCCGATATGATCGTCTTCGACCGCGAGCTTTCGCCTGCGCAGGTGCGTTCGATCAATGCCGCCACCGACCTCAAAATCGTAGACCGTTCGCAACTCATCCTGGACATCTTCGCGCAACGCGCCCAGACCAGCGAAGGCCGCATTCAAGTCGAATTGGCGCAGTTGAAATACATGCTGCCGCGACTGTCAGGCAGCGGAGCCGAGATGTCGCGCCTGATGGGCGGCATCGGCGGACGCGGCCCCGGTGAAACCAAACTCGAAGTTGATCGTCGCCGCGTACGCGACCGCATCACGTTGTTGGAGCAGCAACTTGATAAGGTGAGGACTACACGCCAACAACGCCGCGCACAACGTTCGCGCCGCGAGATGCCGGTGGTTTCGATTGTCGGTTATACGAATGCAGGCAAAAGCACGCTGCTCAATGCGCTGACGCAAAGCAAAGTACATGCCGAACAACGCATGTTCGCTACGCTTGATCCGACGAGCCGGCGGCTGCGTTTGCCGCAAGATCAAGAGATCATCATCAACGATACCGTAGGCTTCATCCGCGATTTGCCGAAAGATTTGTTGACGGCGTTTAAGGCTACGTTAGAAGAGGTCGAGCAATCAGACTTGTTGATTCATTTGGTAGACGCATCGAGTCCGCAACTCGAAAACCAGTTGGCTTCAGTGCAACGCATTCTCGGCGAGTTGGAAATGTCGAACATTCCGCAACTGCTGGTCTTCAACAAGATGGATTTGGTTCCGCCGGTCGAACTCGAACATCTCTGCCAAACGCATCACGCCTTGCCGGTTTCCGCGCTCGAACGCCGTTCGTTAAGCGCACTCGCTGATGCCATCAGTGCGCGGTTGAATCCTCAAGCTCCCTTGCCAACCATGGTTGATGGCGCAGCCAATGTCGCAGACCTGACATTTCCATAAAATTTTGTACAAATTTTAGTAAAAATCTTCTACTGCCCACGACTTTCCTCTAGGCCATCTGAAGTGGGAGTGGTATTTTTCACTTCCCCACCACCTGCCATCCAGGTCGGATTTGGCATCCGCATCCCGCACAATCGGCATCCTCAACATAGGAGTAAAGAATCAATGTCCACGCAACCGAAAGACGATATTTTGCTATTGGGCGAGACCTTCGTAACGCTGTTGAAATCGCCCATCTGTCCACCCGAAGTACGCGCCGCCATCATTCAGTATCTCGATAAAGTGCGTAAGCAATTGGATATGACCAACCCTGAACTCGTGCTGAGTGTGTTCAACTTTTTGGCGACTACAGCACAATTGCCTTCCACTGAGGCGGTCACACAAGCACAAGGGCAGGCCATCTCAACCGTCTTGGCAGCGGCTTCAAAGACGGGAGAATTACCTGAACTGCCCGCGACTCAGCCCACCGGCGAACTCGCGCCGCCTGAACCGAAAGTCATGGCCGCTGCCGCCCCGACAACGGCACAACCCGTTATGCACTCAGTGCCCGTCGGCGCACCATCAACCGTTGACCCTGCGCGTAACACCGGGCGAAATCTGGCTTCGCGTCTGGTGGAAGACCGTGAGTAAACGGCCATCCGCCGCGGCAGTTAGACCTGAATCGCCGACCAGGTGCGCCCACTTGGTCGGCGTTCGTCTCATTCTTTTCGCGGGCTTTTCGCGGGGTTGACAACCCGCCCCGCTTCAGAAAAAATCCTGCTCGTCTTTGAGGGCCGTTAGCTCAGTTGGTAGAGCAGCAGACTCTTAATCTGCGGGTCGATGGTTCGAGCCCATCACGGCTCATTTAAGTGAATATCAAAACTTTCGGGAAGCGCTGGCGCTTCCCGTTTTGTTTCGGCGGGAAGAATTCTATGCAAAACCCATCTACCAGTCTTTCCCTCGCAAGCAGTGTTTCCTTCGCAGGCATCGAAGCTGCGCGCGCGGTCGTTTATCCAACCCTAACGCCTACTCCTCTCGCTGAATATCCGCTGCTCAACGAAGCCGTCGGTCTCAACGTCTGGCTCAAGCACGAAAATCATTTGCCCACGGGCGCGTTCAAAATACGCGGCGGCTTGAATTTCATGAGCCACTTCGCCCGCGAACATGCGGGGCGCGGCGTTATCAGTGCGACCCGCGGCAATCACGGACAATCTATCGCGGTGGCGGCGGCGCGTTACGACGTGGCGGCAACGATTGTCGCACCGCACGGCAACAACCCTGAGAAGAACGCCGCGATGCGAGCGCAAGGCGCACGCCTGATCGAACACGGCGCGAATTTCGCCGAATCCGTCGAAGAGGCCCATCGTCTGGCTGAGACCGAAAACCTGTACTTCATTCATTCCGCGCATCCGCACCTCATTCACGGTGTAGGCACGTACGCGCTCGAAATCATTGAGACTGCGAAATCCCGCGACCTCACGATTGACGCTGTATGCGTCCCCATCGGCATGGGCAGCGGCTTATGCGGCGTCATCACGGCCTTTCGCGCGTTGTCGCCGCACACTCGGATTTACGGCGTGCAAGCAACGAATGCACCGTGCTATTACCTTTCGTTGAAAGCCGGACAGATCATTTCAACGGAAACTTGCAACACGTTTGCCGACGGCATCGCTACCAGTCGTCCAGCAGAATTGCCCTTCGAGATCATTAAAGGCATGGGGCAACAAGGCGTAGACGAAATCATCCTCGTCAGCGACGAAGAAATCGCCGAAGCCATTCGCTTGCTGTGGCGCACGACGCACCAAATGCCCGAAGGCGCGGGCGCGGCGGCGACGGCAGCCACGATGCAACGCGCTACGGAATGGCGCGGCCAAACAGTGGTGAATATACTGACGGGCGGCAACCTCGACACTGACACATTACGCCGGGTGTTTGCCGTATGAAGGTTACTGAGGACATCTGCCATGAAAACTGAATCGTCTGTCACTGAAACATCGCAAGCGACGGCGACGGCTAGGGCTTTGATTCCGCCGCTGGAAAACGGCGATACGTTGACGCGCGAAGAATTCGAGCGGCGCTATCACGCCATGCCACACGTCAGGAAAGCCGAATTGATCGAAGGGAAAGTTTATATGCCATCACCCGTCCGCCGAAAAAATCATTGTATCCCTGAGAACACCATGGCCGGATGGTTGTTCACTTATCGCGCAACTACCCCCGGCGTGAGCTCAGGCAATAACGGCACGGTGCGACTCGACGAAACCAACGAACCGCAACCCGACGCCGACCTGCGCATTGAAGAGCGTTGCGGCGGACAATCATTCATCAGCGAAGACGATTACCTCGAAGGCGCACCCGAACTCGTGGTCGAAATCGCGGCCAGCAGCGCCGCTTACGACTTGCGCGAAAAGCTTAAGGCTTATCAACGCAACGGCGTGCGTGAATACATCGTCTGGGCGACCTTCGATAAAGAGCTTTACTGGTTCGATCTGGCTGCCGGCGCGGATGTACGTTTAGCCGAAGACGAACACGGCGTCGTACGCAGCCAAGTATTTCCCGGCTTGTGGCTCAACATACCGGCGTTGTTAGAAGATGATTCGGCGGGCGTATTGAAAACCTTGCAACAAGGAATCGCTTCTGCCGCGCATCAGGAATTCGTGCAACGACTGGCAAAGGCCGCTGAAGAAAATGCCTGACTTCGTTCAGTTACAACCCAAGGGCAAGGCGCTGCCCATCGCGCCCATCGAATGGCACACCGACCCCGTGTGCGGCATGAAGGTCAACCCGGCTAACGCCGCAGGCCAGTTCGATTATCAAGACACGACGTATTACTTCTGCAATCCGCGCTGCTTCGAAAAATTCAGCCGCGACCCTGAAGCCAGCTTGCATCCGACGCATAAACAAGAGATGCCAACGGAGGTGGAATACACCTGCCCGATGGATCCCGAAGTCGTGCAAATCGGCCCTGGCGTGTGCCCCAAGTGCGGCATGGCGCTCGAACCCAAAACCGTTTCGCTCGCCACGCTCACGCAAGAGAATCCTGAACTCACCGAAATGCGCCGCCGCTTTTGGATCAGTCTCGCATTTACCCTTCCCGTATTCGTATTGGCAATGTCGGAGATGT
>JABFSD010000709.1 GCA_013140935.1 Acidobacteriota bacterium | reverse complement strand
TTCGACCACGATGGGGTCTTCGACGAGCTTGGCCGATTGGTCTACTTCCTGTGCGAACTGGCGACCCACGGCGACTTCTTTTTCCAGTCCGTAAAAATTGATTTGGTGTTTGTTGATATTGCGCTTGCCGATGAGGTCGGGGTTTTCGCCTTCTTCCAGCGGTTTGCCCTGATCTTTCGCGGTAGCTTGGGGCGACGCGGCTTTAGCGGCGGGCGCTTTCTCGGTTTTCTTGGCGGCGGTTTGTGCCCACACCGGCAAGCTGCTCGACAAAGCCAAACTCAACGCAAGACCTACGCGACCGATTGCGAATGCGTTCTGCATAATGTGTCTCTCCTTCGAACTGGCGTCTCAAACTGGGTTGTATTTTTAGCTGATCCTAAATCAGCCGATATTGAAGACGGCCTGCATTCTAGCCACGGACTGAGGTTTTGTCTCAGGCAATATAATTATATTTCTCTAGGGAAAAGCAGTTAGTGGCTAGTGGCTAGCCACTAACCACTCTCATCTTTTCGTCGGACTCACGATGAAGCGCGCGATTTCGGTTTGTTGGCCTGCGGTTCCGGCTACGCCCACCGCGCCGAGATTGAAATGCTTGCTGGGATCGGTGAGCTTGCCCAATGGCAACTCGTCGCCCGTTTGGCTGTCGTTGATGAATATCTCAAAGAGATTGCCCTTCGCCTTGAGAACGACCGTGAAGTATTTGCCGGTCATATTCGGCGCGAACGCATCGAGCGGAATCGCCCGCCCCAACGGATGCGCTACGCCGTTGACGTAAGCGATGCCGCGCAACAACAACGGCTCGGCGGCTTTCGCGCCCGTCAGTTGAATCAGGTAATAGTTCTTGTTGTCGTGCGCGCGTACGACGAACGACACGCCGTTTTCGTTGAGCAGTTTCACGTCCGTTGTCAATTCAAAGTCGGCGAAATGGCGCGGACAATCATCTTTCGGAATCGCCCAGCCGGCGCCGTTCACGGTGAGCTTGCGACTGGCGGCCTTCCACGTCGTCGGTGCTTCCCACGAAGTCAGGCTCACCCAGCTTTCTGAAAAGGGCTGCTCGCACAACACGTATTTCAACGCGACCGGGAATTCGGTTTGGCCTTTGCCCACGTCAATCGCCGCGAGAATGGTTTCGTAAGCCGCGTCATCGGCCTTGATGTCAACTAAATATTCGCGCGCGCGCAAGCCGGAAATCGTCGCCTTGCCATTGGCAATGCGGACGAAACGCGGCGTCTCGGCGCAATATTTCTTCGGGTCTTCCCCGGCGCTCAAACAGTATTTCACGTCGCCGGTCGGCACATTGGCTTTGACCGTCACGTTATAAAGTTCCAGCTTCAGCCTTAGATCAACGGGTTCGACCATTTTGGCTTTGACCGCGACGATCTTCTCGTTGTCTTCAAAGCCATCGCATTCCGCTACGACCCGATAATTGCCGGGCTTGAGGTTGTTAAAAACCACCTGGCTTTGCGTAGTCGAAATCTCTTGCTTGTCCATATAAGTCTGCGCGCCCACTTTTTGCAGATATATAGTAGCTTTTGATTCGGACACCACCGCCAGCGCGCCCGTCGTCAGGCTGACCGGCGGCGCATTGTTGTTTTTGGGCGGACGTATGCCGGCTTCTAAAACACGCTTATCTTTGGTCGGAGCCGCAGAAGGTTCGGCTTTGAGTTTGATGCGGATGCCGCCTTCCTGTGCGAACGCTACGCACGAGACCAGCAACACTACGATGAAGGCAAGCGTATTTTGAGATTTCGAGTTCGTTTGCATATTACTTTTCACTACCTGAAATAACGTTGAGACACCGTTAAACGCGGCAGACTATAGCCTGATTTGCGATGGGAAAGAAACATCTTGTGCTGATGAGCGAGGCCGAGGCGGCGTTAGGCGGATATACAAAATAGGTGGGCGGTGGCACAAGACCAACCGCTTGTGCCACCGCCAAACCGATCACCAAACCGATCAGTTGATTTGTTTGCGCAGAATGGCGACGACTTCGTTGCCGCCAAAGCTGGTCTTGGCGACCGTGATATTACAAAACTCGTAACCGTTCGGCCCCACCGCATTCAATTCCTTTTCCATCGTCGAAGTGCGATTGGTGGCTTGCAGCTTGTAGCCGTATTTCACGTTCGGTATGTCAGGCTGGCGTTCCATAATCACGATCACTTCGCGCCCGCCGAAAGTGCTTTCGTGAATCGTCTGGCCGACGTAACTGAACCCTTGCGCGCCTGCGTCGTTGAGTTCCTTTTCCATCGTCGAAGTCTTGCGCGTCGCCAGCAGCTTGTATTCATACCGCGTAGCTTTGCCCGCTGCGCCCTTTTGCATAATCACGACGATTTCGTTGCCGCCCATCGTTTCGCCGCCCATCGTGCCGACGAACTTGAAGCCTTGCGCAGCGACGTCGTTCATCTCTTTTTCCATCGTGCCGGTCTTGTTGGTCGCCAGCAGCTTGTAACTCATCGCATCCAAATTCATAGTTGGGGCATTCGCCCACCCCAGCATCCACGTAAACGAACCGACCAATAACCATGTCAACATCATTTTGTTTGCTCCTGGAAAACCGTGTTCGTAGTTCCGCCTTTAGGCGGTTGGGTCTGGTTAACGA
>JABFSD010000519.1 GCA_013140935.1 Acidobacteriota bacterium | reverse complement strand
GCGTCACCGACGTATTCGGCCAAGCGATCAGTTATCTTTACGACGAAAACGGCAATCGCCAATCGGCGAGTTACGGCGGCTCATCGCTGACTTATCAATACGATTTCATCAATCGGGTGAAACAGATTACGCACAACAGCGTCGGCACGACGACCTACGATTACGATTTGGTCAATCCGTCTGACAGCCTGTCGCGCATGCATCGGCGCACCTTGCCCAACGGCGTCGTGGTGACCGCCGAACTCGACCGGCTCGACCGCGTCAAGAAACTCTCGCACGTCAAAGGTACGAATTGGAGCGGCGATTATCGTTACACTTACAACGCCGTAGACCAGATCACCCAGATGGAAGAAATGATTCATCCGGCTGGCCCGGAAGAACCGGGGGCGATTCATTCATTTCAATACGACAACCTGCAACGGCTGACGAGCGAAGCCCATACCAACCAGCCGCCGCAAGCTTTCAGTTACGATCAAGTCGGCAATCGCACCAACGCGCCTTCGGGCGGAGCGCCGACTTACAGCGCGAATAATCGGCTGATGAGTTACAACGGGCTGACGTTCACTTACGACCTGAACGGCAATCGTGAGTCGCAGACTTCGGCGGTGGGGACGAATGTTTACAGTTACGACAACGAAAACCGCTTGATCAACGTGCTGCTGCCTGACTCGACGATGATTCAGTATAAATATGATGCGCTGGGACGGCGGGTCGAACGCAGTCGCAATGGCGGAGCTTCGTGGGAACGGTTTAGTTACGACGGAGCCGATGTGGTGAAAGATGTGCGCAGCGACGGAGTGACGATTGAATACGGCAACGGCTTGGGCATTGACGACAAGCTGTGGCAAAAAGAAGGCGCGAGTGCGGCGAAATTCTTTACGGTGGATCACTTGGGAACTACGCGCGGGTTGACGGATGCGAATGGCGCGGCGGTGAATTCGTTTTCTTATGACGCTTTTGGAAATAGCGTTTCAAGTTCAGCGACGCGATATGGTTTCACGGGGCGCGAAGCGGATGCGGAAACCGGGCTGATGTATTACCGCGCGCGGTTTTATGATCCGGCAGTGGGACGGTTCGTGAGTGAAGACCCGATTGGGTTGGCAGGCGGGATTAACTTATATGCTTATGTTAGCAACAGCCCAGTTAATCGTGTAGACCCATTGGGGTTACATGAAATAGATGTACATTATTACTTGACCTACTTTCTGGTAAGAAGGCATCCCTGCTTTAGCGAAACAGACGCTCTTTTCATTGCTAACGCAGACCAAGGAGTGGATGAAAACCCTGCGACATTGCCTTCATTTTGGGCACCAGAAACTAATATGACCAATCATGCCATTCACCCTTTCTTGCATGAGTCTTATCTTGGTGCTTTGGGGCAAAACAATACCCCCGCAGGGCTGGGGGTTTATTTACATTATTTACAAGACACCTTTAGTCACGCAGGTTACTGGTTCCCACCGATAGGGCATGGTTTAATGGGGCATTACCCTGATAAGACATCGTCTGATCCAAAAAAGGCGCTGAGAATGGCTGAAGCAACGTGGGACGCATTGAATGATTACGCCTCGAAAAAAGGTTTTTGCAAAGAACGGATGTCGGTTGATATGTGGGGACGTATACTGTCCTTTGTTTCAGCCAAGAGTACAACGAACTGGTTAGGGGATATCGTAAACGCAATCGATTCGACAGGAGATAAAGGGATTATGGATGGCTTAACACGTAATAATCCTAAACATCTTGAGCGGAAACGGGGAATTTTGGGAGTTCCTAAGAGATAAAATGAATTTATCGTATTCGTGCAGCAATTTTCAGGTTGAAGGGTTTTGCCGGGCTTCCTAATTATTCTGGTTGGGGGCGATCCCTTTATTTTGCAGGCGTCAATCTTGACGGAAATTTCAACTCGAAAATTGTTGCGGATTTAATAAATATGAAATGTTCTCGGGGCCTTCCCATTTTGTACACGTTAGCCATGGCTGTTCTGTTTCAAACGGAATCTCACGCTAGCCCGGAAGGACCAATCTTTTTTGTTATAATCAGCTTTCCTGGTGGCTATATTTTACTTGGGTTACTAACATTGATTGCTGGAAGTGTTTCCCCCTCACGGTTGAGCAGTATTTATGGATCGCCGACATATAGCTCTTGGGGCGCTATATTTACTTTTACCATATTATTTATTGGCGGATTTGTTCAATATTGCATTCTTGGGAAAATCATTGATTACTGCATAACTATCGCATACAAAGTTTTGCTGCCGAAAAACCAAATAGATGATTAGAGCGAGACCTTGGTTGGGCCTGATCGGAGCAATCTGCTCACTTATGACCTGAACGGCAATCGTGAGACGCAAACTTCGGCGGTGGGGACGAATGTTTACAGTTACGACAACGAAAACCGCTTGATCAACGTGCTGCTGCCTGACTCGACGATGATTCAGTATAAATATGATGCGCTCGGACGGCGCGTTGAACGCAATCGCAATGGCGGGGCTTCGTGGGAGCGGTACAGTTACGACGGCGCGGACGTGGTGAAAGATGTGCGGAGCGATGGGGTCACGATTGAGTACGGCAATGGCCTCGGCGTTGACGACAAGCTGTGG
>JABFSD010000532.1 GCA_013140935.1 Acidobacteriota bacterium | reverse complement strand
TTCCATAATGGCCCGGTCTGACGAAACATCGTGACGTGATAACGCTTCAGCTTTTCACCAGGGTCATAAGTCGCCTGCACCACACAAATGTGATCGTCTTCTATGATGTCAAAGGTTTGGGCGCGCGCGTCTTCTTCGGTTTCCTGATTCAAATCGAAAAGGAAAATTCCTGGCGGTGCCAGCGCGCGATGGACGTGGCGAAAAACCTGGGTGAGCTCTTTGAGCGTCATGAGGTGGTTCAAGCTGTCGAAAGCTGAAATCGCCGCGTCGAAATTCCGCAGCATCGGCAGCGCGCGCACATCCGCGTGGATGAACTCGACCGCCGGCGCATTCTCTCGGGCGAATTCCAGCATCGCGGGTGAACCGTCTACGCCGGTGACGGCGAAACCGCGTGCGTGCAAGGCCGCCGCCAATTGACCCGTGCCGCAGCACAAATCCAGGATGCGCGCCCGTGGTTTCAGGTGCGGAAACAGCAAGGTTTCATAAATCGCCATCGCCGGACGCGCAAAATCTTCGCCCCAGTAACGGTCGTAAAACCAGGCAAAACTGTCGTAATCGGAATAAGTCGAACTAGGTTTCATGGCGCGGTAACTATAGCTCACCCAGGCAAAGCCGTGTTGAGATAAAAGCTCGTCCAGCCGATAGAGAGTTGAAACACGTGTGGGTCGCGTTCGTAACCGCAGTGAAGTCAGTGCTTGGCTTGCCACCGTGCCGCGCGTTGGTCGCGCACCGTGCGCGTGTTGTATTCACGCAAGTATTGTTGATGCCGCGCGTCGTTTGGATAAGCGTCCCCCGCCGCATACGGGTAACTTTTCATGGCGTGATAAGGCAGTTCGCCAATCGTGTCAGGCCGCGCCGAATTGATGTCCATGTCTTTGCCGAAGCCGTCGGCGAAAACCAAAAAGTCGCGTCGCCAACCGTTCGGCAAAGCGGGCAATCGCGTCGCGTCGAAATCAATTTGTATCTCGTCCCCGTTGCGCGTGACGACATACATATCGTCAATGCTCGACAGCAAAGGCCGTACGTCGCCATAGCGCGTGTAATTCCCCAAATGCGCCTTCCACGGCGCGAACGGTTCAATCACGTTGTAATCATAAGCCTTCAAGCCTTTGCCGTCGGCGGCGAATTCGCGCGGGAAACCGAGCCAGTGCAAGTCAGCCGTCAAAGGTTGTAACGAAGTTACTTTTAAGGGCGAAACGTCATTGCTGGTATCAACTAAAATTTGATCCCAATAAATGCGCATACTCGTCACAATGCGTACCTCAGTTGAGTTACACAGCGCATCTTTAGGTAACTCAACCGTCATCGTTTTGGTGAGTCCGGCGGGAAAGCCCATTTGCGGAATCACCGTCTGCCACACGCCTTGCGCGTCGCGCGTTTGCAGATGAGGCAACACGAGTTTTACGCCCGCCTGCGAAGCTGCCAAGTTAGAAGTCGAGTCGGCGTAATCAATCCAGGCCGAAAGCAATAACAATAGGCGCTTGGCGTCTTTCGCCGATTTGCCTAAGTCCAGCGTCAACGCATGTTCTTCGGCGTAACCCTTAAACGGCAGTAACTTAAAATTGTCAGGATAGCTGCGGTCTAACTTGGTTACGGCGGATAACACATCGCGTCCGGCTTCGTCGCGCGCGCTGACGGGTGGCACAGCAGCGCGCGTCGCATAAATCTTAAACGTAGGAAACGGCTTCATCGGCATTAGCCTTTCGTTGGGATAGATACTGGTCGTGGCCGGATGATCTACGGCCAGTAACTTAACGGCGTCGAAATAAATAACTTCTTCGAGTTGGTTATTTAACCTGATGGAGTAACGTCCGTCCTTTGCTTTTAATTGCTCGGCACTAACTAAAACATATTCATCGGTATCAGGCGTATTCCAATCGTTCTTCCCGCCCCCTACGCGCGAACCAATCGCCGAGCCGCCAAGGAAGTCAGTTACGAACTGATATTCGCTGCCGTTCCACGTATAAAGCAGCGGGCACGACGTACCTTTGCGGTCAAGTTCTTCGATAGTTTCACGTTGATTGGCTTTGATGGCTAACTCAGATTGCACAATGCCGGCGGGCCAAATCAGATTGAGCGTGTCTACCTGCGTGCGAAAGCCCAGACCGAAAATCATGGAAGCAGGCGCGGGCGCAGGCGATGAGGCATACGATTCGAGTTTCTGTGAAAGGCTGCCGCTGCGAATAATCGCTTTCGTACCGATGCCGCTGCGGTTGCTGGTTTTGGCGGTGAGGTTGATAGTCGCAAAGTTCCCGCTCTTACTTCCGCCTTTGAATGAAACAAGTGAATTAGCGCCATTGATGACCAAAACATCTTGCGTACCATCACCATTCAAGTCGCCCAAGCCCAACACACGATTTTCAGTTAAACGACTTTCAACACTTGGCAGAAATTCATTTGCCATTAATTTCAATTTGCCGTTATTACGCCAAAGCCGCAGCGCATTGAATGTGAAGCCGACGAGGTCGAGCAAACCGTCATTGTCATAATCTACGAATTGTCCGCTGACGCCATAAGGAATCCGTCCAACGATTGGCTCTTCAGAAAATACATTTTTGAACTCGCCTTTACCGTCACTTAAAAAAAGCGCTGGATTAGGTC
>JABFSD010000079.1 GCA_013140935.1 Acidobacteriota bacterium | reverse complement strand
CGTTCATAACCGCGCAACACCGTCTGTTTTTGCCGCTCCAATTCGGTCGCCGTGAAGCCGAACCGTGCCACTCGTTCTGCCTCAATCAACACCGCTTCTAAACCGCGTTCGATGCCGTCTTCTTTGACGAGCGCGGTCAACGAAGCCTGATCTTTTTTGCGACCCAGAAAGCCACCGCGCCCGACAAAGGCTCCCAGAAAAGGCGCTTCGGGCTTTTGCGTCATCTCGGCAAAACGCGCCGAAAGCATGCCTGAGAAAATGCGGTTGACCGTTTTTTGCCGATAGCCCGGAACCGTGCCTTCTTCGCCAGCAGGCAGCAGTGAACTGACTTCAATTACCGTATTCGTCGCTTCCTTGTCATTGGTAATAACAAAACTCGTACCCGTTTTTTCAGGCACTTCATATTCCGTCCGCGCGCGCGGCGCAGTCGTTTTCGGCAACGAACCGAAACGCGCCGTGATGATTTTTTCTACGGCGGCTTTGTCGAAATCGCCGACCGCGACCACGGTCATCAACTCTAGGCGATACCAGTCTTCATAAAATTTCTTGAGGCGTTCGGCCTTGCCGCCTTGAATGATTTCGGGCTTGCCGATGGGCAAACGATTGGCGTAACGCGAACCGTTGAGCATCACCGGAAAGATTTTTTCCTGCATACGCGCGCCTGCGCCGCGCCGCGAGCGCCATTCTTCGAGAACTACGCCACGCTCTTTCTCAATCTCGGCTGAGTCGAACGTAACGTTGTGCGCCCAGTCTTCCAACACTTGAAAGGCGCGCTCTAACGCACCCGGCTTATCGGTCGGAACCTGCAACTGATAAACCGTTTCGTCAAAGCTCGTATAAGCATTCAAGTCGGCGCCGAAGCGCATGCCCAGCGATTCGATAAACGTCACGATGTCTTGCTTGGGAAAATTCTTGGTGCCGTTGAAAGCCATGTGTTCGACGAAATGCGCCATGCCCTGTTGGTCGTCGTCTTCCAAAATCGAGCCGGCTTTGATCGCTAGCCGCAGTTCAGCGTGCTTCTCGGGCTTCTTGTTCGCGCGAATGTAATAGCGCATCCCGTTGGCGAATGTGCCGATAGTGATTTGCGGGTCTACGGGCATGGCTTGCGGAGCCTGCGCGGCAGCCTGTGCTTGCGCGACGGGTTGGCGCACGCCGCTCAAACAAAGCGCCGCGAGCAAGGCGGCGAATAAAAGTTTCCACTGAATACGATTTTGATTGGTCATGTCTCAACGACTCCTTCTTGCGGGTTTTCTTCGTTATTGGATTGGGTGGAAGCAGCAGGCGGCAGTTGCAGCTTCGCTCTCAAAAGCATGTTTTCGACTTGCAGCATAAACACCCTGCGTTCGCTGGCTTCCTGTTGCGCCGCGTGTTGCTGTTCATCCTTGTTGCGTTGCATTTCAAACGCCAGCTTTTGCACAAAGGATGACAACTCACGCAGCTCGCGCTGCTGATCTTTGGCGGTTTGCTCCAACTTATCCAGCCGTTGGGCAAAGGTGATGATTTTGAGTAAGGCTTCAGGCGCTTGCTTCCACATTGAACATCGTCCTGAGTTGTTTGAGGTTGGCTTCTGTTTCGGCGCGAAGCTCTGCAATTTCAGCGAAGGTGTTTTCGCTACGGGCGTTTGATTCGCCCAGCACTTTTACGCATTGATCCAGTAAGCCGCTTAACTGTCCGGCTTCTTCTTTACTGATTTCCCATACGTTGGCTTGTTCCATAGTTCGTTTGCCTCCAGTCAAATCTTCCCAAGGGATGTTGAGCGGCGGGCGCTCTTGCATACGCCTGATGATTTCGCGTGTCTCTGCCTTTAACTGGTCGCCCGCTGCCTGATCGCGGGCAATTTGCTCGTTCATCTCGCGCATGGCAATGAGCATGCGCTCGGCTTCAGCTTCTTGTTGCGCAGACATCCCCAGCAAAAATCCAAATTTCATCGGCGTACCTCTCGCGTTGTGTTTGAATTACATGTGCAGCATAAATCAACCGAACTTGATCTCATAGTACGTCTTCCGCCCGTGAGAGCGTTCATTTACTTTGTTACCGATAAGCACTGAGGCCGCGTGGGTCTTCGGCTAAACGCCTACCAAGCCACGCGGCCCGGTTGGTATTTGGAAGCAGTCGCCCGCTTCGCCGGAACCTGCACTGGACTCGCCGCGCACGCCCGGTGAATTCACATTCACCGGCTCTGGCAATGGCAAGTACTCGCGGATAACACAACTCGAAAACCGTTATTGTTGTTACGTTCGCCCGGTTCGTTCCTATTACGATTGGCGGCGCGACAGTTCCTTCCATTGTTGTTCCACGAACCGCCCCGCAGCACCCGGAGTGGCAGGCCCCGCTTTGCGGCCCCTCGCAAACGCGAGCGTGCTGAAAACCTTGGTGCGCAAACGCCAAGTGTCGCCGTGCATTAAATGCCCGATCCAACTGCGCATGGATTGGTCGAGTTGCGGCAACCCGATCTCGCCGCGCCGATAAGCCGCTTGCAACCGGCGCAGGCGCGGGCGCGCACGGCGCAAGTTGGCATTGCTCACTCGCGTATGTTCGGGCAAGACACGACAGCCGACAAAACTGGCTCCGTGGCGCGTCTCAAACAACTGGCTTTTTATG
>JABFSD010000602.1 GCA_013140935.1 Acidobacteriota bacterium | reverse complement strand
CCTTTGACTGGTTCAATGTCAGCAACCAACAGCGCGCCATCCGCCAGGATACGACCGTGCGCATAAATAGCGGCGCGGCAGGTGTTCCGCCGGTTGACAATCCGTTCTTCGGACAAGGAACGATCTTCCAATTCCCCTCGGCGGTACGCCTGGGCGCGAAGTTCTCGTTCTAACCGAAACCCCAACCCACTCGTGCAAACGAGTGACAACCTCAATCAGGGAGAAGCCCAGCAATGGTGCTTCTCCCTGTTGTTTTTGTGGCAAGAAAATTTGCGCTTCACCCGTTTCGCTGGCAAAGTAACTCGCAGACTTTGATCTCCTGCACGACACGCTTTCTGCAAAAAACGATAAACGATTTTGGAGGCACGACGATGCGTTCATCTAACATCGCGCATTGGCAATCACAGGCTTGGTTAAGAGCCTTGGCATTTCTCCTAGTGCTGCCCTTCTGCGTTCACGCACAAGGTGGCGGACGGTATGACGCCACCGGCACTGGCGGGAACCACACAATTCAGGGAACGATTTATTTGCCGACAGGGCAACCCACTGGCGAGATGATCAAAGTCAAAATCTCCAGCACCAATTCCAGCGGACTTTCGACCGTCGCGGATGCTAATGGTGCTTTCGTGTTCCGCAATTTAGAGCCGGGGCCTTATTACCTTACAGTGGACGCGGGCAAAGACTTCGAGGTGTATCAAGAGACGCTCAACATTGATCGTGAAACCAGCAAACTTGGCCCACGTACGCTGACCCTACCCGTTTACTTGCGCGTAAAACCCAATAGCTCCCTTGCCGTTGGCACAATAGACGCTTCGCTTGCCGGCGTACCCAAACCCGCGCTCGACCGATACAACAAAGGACGCGAACTGGCCCAAGCCAACAATAGCAAAGCAGCAGTGGAAGAATTAAAAGCCGCCGTCACATTGCACGCTGACTTTGCCCTCGCGCATAACGAACTAGGCGTGCAATACCTGAAACTCGGCCAACTCAATCAAGCAATTGAAACATTGCGCACTGCCGTAAAGCTCGCGCCCGAAGCCTTCAATCCCTGCCTGAATTATGGAATTGCGCTATTGAACAAGAAAGATTTCACACCGGCTGAGGCACAACTGCGACAAGCCGTGAAAAAACAAGACATTTCACCGACGGCGCATATGTATCTGGGAATCACACTCATCAGTCTGCGCTTGCACGACGAAGCAGAAAAAGAACTGCAACGAGCCATTACCTTGGGAGGCAATGAGATCAGTCTGGCGCACTATTATTTGGGAGGGATTTATTGGGGCAAGCGCGAATACCAACAGGCCGCCAATGAGTTGGACACCTATCTTAAGTTGACCCCACAAGCACCGGAAGCCGAACGATTGCGCACCACTATTAAGGAATTGCGCAGTAAGTAATCGCGGCTTCCCCGTGCGGTAATCTTCTCAACAATAATTACTATCGTAAGCCAAAATTTCTCCAAACGATTGGAAGAATTCTCCTCTGTGCCTTAGTATCCACGCCGTCAATCCAAATTTTCACGCAGCCTCAACACAGAACAAGTAACGCACGCTAACAATCGCCAATGGATTCGGCTTTTGTGAGCAGACAACTGCCCGTGCGACAAGGCTGAAAATCAAGTGGTATCGCAGGCGGTTCACCCCTTTTGGCTCACGAGCCGAAAACCGCTGCCTGCATTTAAGGAGCATTCGGATGAGAAATAATTTCAGATACGTTTTGATAACTTTCGCTGTCGTACTCGGTTTGACGACAGCCGCCTTCGGGCAACGAACGACAGGGAGTATCGAAGGCATCATCACAGATGCCAACGGTTCCGTCGTACCCGGTGTCAGTCTGACAGTGACTGGCCTTACGGTTGGTTTAAGTCGCACCGTACAAAGCGACGAACAAGGCATTTTTCGTGTCCTGCAAATTCCTTCAGGAACTTACAAAATCACGACAGCGGCTACGGGCGGTTTTGCGGCGACCACAATCGAAGCTGTCACGGTGACGATTGAGAGCCTTACTACCGCCAATATCAAGCTAGGCGTTGCTTCGACCGCTGAGTCGGTAGTCGTCACGTCAGATCAGTTAGGCGTGAACATAGACGTTTCTGACAGCAAGGTGCAGACCAACCTCACGGCCAAGTTGATTGATCAATTACCCAAAGGCACGAGCTTCGCTTCGGTGTTGCGTGCATCACCCGCCACCCGCCCCGAACCGGCTTCTGGCGGCATTCAAATAGACGGAGCGTCAGGTTCTGAAAACAGCTTCGTCGTGGACGGTTTGTCAGTTGAGAATTACCGCACCGGTACGCTCAATGGCGTCAACAATCTGCCGACGGCGTTGATTGCGGATATTCAAATCAAGACAGGCGGGTTCGAAGCTGAACACGGCGGCGCTTCGGGCGGCGTCATTTCAGTGGCGACCAAGTCGGGTTCAGACACCTTTCATGTGGATATCGGTTCTGAATTTGACGCCAGCAATTTGCAGCCGCGTCCGCGTGCAGCCATGTTACGTTTTGTGTCGAGCAATGCTAACGCCGCCGCGATTGCCGCCAACCCTGATTACACCTATCTGCTTCGGCCCAACCGGGATAAATTTTTGAATATCTATCCGAC
>JABFSD010000743.1 GCA_013140935.1 Acidobacteriota bacterium | reverse complement strand
GCAGCCTGTCGGAGAAGTCGGAAAGGGCGCAATCGGTTGACGAAGAATCAACAACTTACGAGCAGTCTTGGGTATGTGACCCCGCCTTTTCGGACAGAAAACCGGGTTCTCCGACAGGCTGCTAGGCTGCGCGCGGTTTCGGTGAGCTCAGCAAGTTAGTCGGTTATGAACTTAAGGAAAACGCCTGCTGAAAAAAACTTCCGCCCAATGTTCGGGTGCCATTTTATTTTAAGCGGAAGTTGGTGACGTACTCAGTTCCCTGTTTCGATAAGTGGAATTTGCCAAATAACTCAAACGGCCTGATTGCGCCGAATCATAGCGCAGCGTCAGGCGGAGCTAATGCCATGTCAATCTTTGCCCATAAACCGCGCGGAACCGTTTTTTATGTCGGTTGCGTCTTGATCGCTTTAACGATTGGCCTATCGCTCAAAGCCGGAAAGTCTCCCGTCTTATCAGCGAACGCCGCCAACCCCATCGGCATTTATTGTTCGCCGCAACCGAATAACGGTGAAATCGCGCTCACGACGCAACTGCATTGGGAAAATAACAATAATTTCCTGTATAGCGTTAAACACCGTCAGACGATTCATCCGCCTTCCACCGGGATGAACAAATTGGTGATTCACGCGCTGGGCAAATCCACCAACGAATGCCAGACCTATAATTGCACCGTTCCCGGCCCCGGCAATAATTGCGCGCCGGGTGCCTGTGTAGTGAACCCTAACGGTCTTTATCAGCCCGGCGTTTCCGTGATGTATTCAAAGTATACCGCTCACGGTGAAAGCCCCGCGCTCAACCAGGGCAGCCCCTGGACGTTCGGCATCAGCAATGCGGTTGGCTCTCCCTATCATCATCCGATACTGGACACTCACGACCTGCAAAAATCCACCGGGCCGATGGGGGGCGGATTGTCCGTCCGCGGCGTTTATGAGATTCGCGTCAAGGGCGACACCAATGGCCCGACGCTCTGCAACTTCCCTACCACCTTGCCCGAAGTCAATTACACCGTGACGATTGACCCTGAGGTAAATAACGGATGCCGTGATTGCAAAACGCAAGTTGGTGGCCCTGTTACATCTGTCGGCGAACCGGTGAGCGTTTTGAACGGCAACATGTATCTCGACCAACAGGATTACGGGTTAGAAAGCCTGGGCGAAGGCTTGCGACTGGTGCGCGCTTATAACAGCCTCAACCTCGCTTTTGGCATGTTCGGCCAAGGCTGGACGACCAATCTCGAAGCGCGGCTCGATCTTTACACCACGAAATTCATCCGGTTGAAATGGGGCGACGGCGGCGCGACTTATTTCGAGTTGCAATCCAACGGCAAATATCTGCCCTGGGTGCGCCGCGACTGGTTTATCGAACTGGTCAAAGAAACCGACGGCACTTATACGCTGTTGCAAAAGGGCGGCGGCAAATATCGTTTCAGCAATATGGGGCGGCTGACCGCCATGCTGGATAAAAACGGCAATGCGACGGCGCTCACGCGCGACGCCAATAATCGCGTCACGACGGTGACCGATGCGGTCGGCAATACGCTGACTTTCACTTATAACAGCACGGCGGCTGACGCGCGGGTGACGGCCGTGGCCGATGGCGGCGGCACGGTGGCGACTTATACCTACTTCGCCGGAACGCTGGCTTCGGTCACTTATCAGGACGGCTCGAAATATCAGTTCAGCCATATCGCCGTGGGTTCGACGTTCGTGCTCGCCACCGTGAAAGACGCCATGAACAACATTCTCGAAACCCACGCTTATGACAGCCTGCGGCGCGCGACGACGTCGGAATTGCACGGCGGCGTAGAGAAATACACGCTCAATTATGTCAGCCACACCAGCACCGAAGTCACCGATGCCCTGGGCCGCAAAACCGTTTATACGCTCGATAAAGAACGCGCGCTCTGGGCCGTCACCCAAATCGAAGGCCAATGCGCTTGCGGCGCGGGCGGCAACGAAGCGCAAAAGTTCACTTATAACGATTACGGCGAAGTGCTCAAGCATACCAACGCCCTCAACGAAGATACTTTATTCACTTATGACAATTTCGGGAATCGGCTGACGGTGACCAATCCGCTGGGCCTGACTTCGTTCACTTATGACGACCTCGGGCAGGTGGTGACCACGACCGATACGATGGGCGGCACGACGACCAACACCTTTGACGGCAATGGCAATTTATTGCAACAGCAAGACGCTTCGGGCGTCATCGTCAAATTCGGCGCGCCCAACGCCCAGGGCTTGCCGCCGACTTATACCGACAGCCGCAACAACGTCACCAATCTGACTTACGACGCGCAAGGCCGCTTATGGAAGCTGACCGACCCGAACGGCAAAATCACCACGCTCGAATATTGGCCGCGCGGTTGGCAAAAGAGCGTGACGACACCGTTGGGGTTCAAAACCAGCTTCACTTACGATCAAGTCGGAAGGCTCAAGACCACGACTGACCCGGCCAATTACGTCACGACGAATTTCTATGACCTGGCGGGGCGGCTGACCAAAGTCACCGACGCGAAATTAAAAGACACAATTTACACCTATGATCAGGCCTATCGGTTGTTGAGCGTCAAAGACGCACTCAATCGCACGGTGTCTTATGGC
>JABFSD010000364.1 GCA_013140935.1 Acidobacteriota bacterium | reverse complement strand
ACACAACGGGTCACAGGCTGAAGCCTGCGCCACTTACCACAGCTTCCACCACGGACGTTGCGCGACAGGCTGTGGCGCAGGTGGTTCAACGGGCTTGGTCTTTTTCTGATAAGGCAGCGGCTGAGGCTTCCAATCGTATTTATCAATCAAAGCTCCGACGCGGCGTTGGTAGGCTGCGCCTTTGGCCGGATCAACCATGAAAATAAAGTTGGCGAAACCGCGCAACGAAGCCAGCACGTCGCGTGAATGATTCCATTGTTTGCCGATGGGACCGTCTTTTTCGACTTGGAACAGCACGGCGCGAAAGCGTTTCATTGTCGCTTTATCAATGCTCGGTTTGTCGTTGACGATGATGCCGGTTACGTCTTGCTTACTGGCCGAACGCATGATGCGCGTCTTGGTCGGATGAATGCAGAAGCCTTCGTGCGCGACGATGGATTCGACGCGGTGCAACAGGCGTCCGATTTGCTTTGAGTCCTGCTCCTGCTTCGTCGAAAAGGTCATATCGTCGGCGTAGCGCGTATAAACAAAACCCATTTCTTCAGCGACTTTCAGCAAGCGGCGATCAAGCCGACGACAAAGAATGTTGGTCAGCGCCGGACTTGTCGGAGCGCCTTGCGGCAAGTGGCGCGCGCTCGTCGCCACGTAATAAGTCTCGCCGTCGAGTTCGACTTTTTCGACTTCGGGTTCGGTGCAAAGCAAGCCGAGAATCGTCGCGGTCGCTTCGGCGTAACCCAGCGCGCGGAATACGCCTTTGATGCGGCGATAGTCGAGCGTAGGGAAAAAGTCTTTCAGATCAAGATTGATGACGACGGATGAGGCTACGTGCGGACGCGCGTTGCTGACAATGGAACGTTGCGGGCGAAAGCCGTGCGCGGCTTCGTGCAATTCGACGGGTTGCAGAATGTTTTGCAAGACCCAATGTTGCGCGGCTTTCAAGCGCGGCATCGGAGCCGAAATCACGCGCACGCCGCCGGTCTTTTTCGGCAAGGCGAATCTTACGTAATGCGTCGTCTTTGAGGTCTTGCGCGCAAAGCTGAGAAAGCGCAACGCTCCGACGGTCAAGCCCATCGCTTGCGCGAGCGAAGCCGCATCATCAAAGCGTGGCAGGTTGTAGCGCTGCAACCGCTCAACGTTCGCTTCTTTGTTATCAAGCCCCGCCGAAACACCTGCGCCGAGATAGCCGATCTCTTTGGATTTCTTTTCCTGCCATTGCGTAGCGCGTTCGATTCGTTCTGTTTCGCGGCGCACTATGGTTTCTTGCTGTTTGCGGCGCGATTCGAGCAAACGTTTTTTGCGTGCTTCTTTGCGCAACTTGGCTTCGTCGCCCAGTTTGCGTTGCTCGGCGCGCAACTCATCCAACGCACGATGCAACTCGCCGCGCCGCCTGATCTCATCCGCCGGATCAAATGGAACTTCGCCTTGCGCCGGCCAAAAGCCGAAGCGAATCATTTCTTCCAAGATGACTTCATCGCGCGAGGTTTCAGCCATGCGCTCATAAAGTTCCTGGCGGGTCAGCGGTTTTACAGCGAGTGCGGACATAGAGAATTGCAAAGTGAAGATAGATTCGCGTGAACGGCCAGCCACGTTGTTTCCTTCGAAAAGGTCTTAGGACTGGATCGCTCAACTCCAGCGGGGCGCCTACCCTCGCGCTCATTTTGTTCGCGGAATACAAACCGCAATAGCGTGAGGGTAGGCAGACCCGCACAGTTAAGAGCGAGCCAGTGAAGCGTGACAAAGCTAAACACATGGGCGGCGATCCACCGACCGGGTTGCAAGGTCTGTAGTGGCTGGCCGCTCACGCGAATCCACCGGGTTGAGAAAGATGGTGCGCCAGCGTCCCCGCTGGCAGTCGGATAGCCAGCGTCTCGCTGGCCTACAAGAAAAATAAAGTTCAATCACTGGCGAGCCAGAGGCTCGCGAACCGACTGCCAGCGGGACGCTGGCGCACCAGCTAACGGACGTGTTGCATACGCAAGGCCAGCAAGTGTTCGCACGGGCCTTGATAAAGTTTGTTCTGTTTATGCCAGTTGCACGGACAATCGGCGTTGCTTAACCGTTCGTCGCGGTCGAGCGTCAGGCGCAAATTGATGAGCTTGTCGTTTAATTGAATGCGTCCGCTCAGGTGCAAATGCCCAGCCGTATCCAACCGCCGTTCGGTCAGCGTGACGGCGTTGCTTTCGATGAAGCGCGTTGCACCGGCTTCGCGCTCGTTGGCGAAACGCAGTTGTTCCATCGGCAGCGGTTCGCGGCTCAGTTCGCGCGCGCGGAAGACTTGCTTGTTCAAGTCGAACATCACGCGACCGGCTTGGGTGTAAGCCGCGAGCGCGCCGAATACCACGCGGCGATCAAGGTCTAAATGTTTCGACAATTCATCGGGCGTATCGCACCAACTGCGTTTCAACGCATCGAAGACGCGGCGTTTCGTCAGGTCATCAACGTCGGCGCGCGGAGCCATCAGATCGAAATTGCCTGCGCGCGACCAGTCGTTCGCCGTCCAACCCGAAAGGCCGAGCGTGAACGAGAGCGGCCCCAAGTCGGCGACATAAAACGAAGGCAAGCCCGTGCCCAGCAGATGCACGGTGCATTTGCGTGCGATGGGGA
>JABFSD010000313.1 GCA_013140935.1 Acidobacteriota bacterium | reverse complement strand
TGGCCGTGCGACGATTGCAACACTTCATATTTACCGTTGACGCCGACGGCTTCCAGCCGTTCGCTCAACGCGCGTACCTCCGCTTCGGGAAACAACCAGTCTGACGAAATGCCTACGAGCAAGGTATTGGCTTGAAGGCGGCGCAAGGCTTCGGCTTCTGAGGCGTAACCGCACGCCAGATCGAAGTTATCCATCGCCTTGGTGATTGTCACGTAAGCCGCCGGATCGAAACGTCGCGTAAAAACCTCGCCCTGATAATCGAGATAGCCGCCGATGTCATAACGTCCGTTTGCGTCAGCGTGCGGGTCTTCGCCGTTGCGGTTCGGATTGCGTCCGTAACGTTCGTCAAACAACGCGGCGGATTTATAAGACAACATCGCCAACGCCCGCGCCTGCGCCAGTCCGGCGTAAGGCGCATCGTCTGCGTCGTAACGACCCGCTTGCCATTTCGGATCATTCACAATCGCCTGTCGTTGCAGATGGTTGAGCGCCAGTCCCATTGCACCGAGCGGCGCAGCGCCGACCGCTACGCAATTCGCTACGCGCTCAGGAAAGTCCACTGCCCATTGCAACGCCTGCATCCCGCCAATCGAACCGCCGATGACGGCTTGCAATTTTTCAACCTGCAAATGATCGAGCAACGCAGCTTGCGCGCGCACCCAATCGCGTACGGTCACAAGCGGAAAATCTGCGCCATACAACTCACCCGTCGCCGCATTCAGATCGCGCGCCGAAGTCGAGCCATAACACGAACCGATGACGTTGATGCCAATCACGCAATCGCGTTCCAGATCGAATACGTTATGCGCGCCGAAAAGCTGCGGCCACCAATCGGCCACGCGCGCCGAACCCGATAGCGCGTGGCAGACGAGCAAAGCGTTGTCACGCGCCGCGTTCAACTTGCCATACAACGCGTAATGCAATCGCACTTGCGGCAACCGTTCGCCCGACGCCAACGCAAAGTCAGTCAAAACAAAATCGCCTTCATACGACGGCTGAATAGTTTGCTCTATTTGTTTGCTCATAGGATGCGTCCTTCGAATCAGGAAGAAATAAGCCAGAAACAATTAGACAGGATTCACAGGATTTTCAGGATGAACAGGATTGGCTGAAAACGTTCAGTCATTACTTTTTGCCATATCCTGTTCATCCTGAAAATCCTGTGAATCCTGTCTAATTCCTGACTACACTTTCGCCGAAGCCGTAATCGTCGCGGCATTCAACGCCTGATCTATGTCAGCCAGAATGTCGCGGATGTCTTCGATGCCGACCGACAGGCGAATCAAGCCCGGCGTAACGCCTGTCGCGGCTTGTTCTTCTTCGCTCAGTTGCGAGTGCGTCGTCGAAGCCGGATGAATCACCAGCGATTTTGCGTCACCGATATTCGCCAACAGGCTGTGCAGCTTCACGCCGTTGATGAATTTCTTGCCTGCTTCCAATCCGCCGCGAATCTCGAACGTCACCAGCGCACCCGCGCCGTTGGGCAAATACTTTTTGGCGCGTTCGTGATAGGGGCTTGATTCGAGTCCGGGGTAATTCACCGAGGCAACTTGCGCATGCGCTTGCAGGAATTTCGCTACGGCTAAAGCGTTTTCGCAGTGACGTTCGAGCCGCAGATGCAGCGTCTCAGCACCTTGCAAAATCAGGAAGGCATTGAACGGCGAAAGGCACGCGCCCGTGTCGCGCAAGCCTGACACGCGCGCTTTCAAGATGAACGCCAACGGCCCGAAAGCATCGGCGTGTACCAAACCGTGATAGCTGGGGTCAGGCGTGACGAAATCGGGGAAGCGACCGGAAGCGCGCCAGTCGAATTTGCCTGCGTCAACGATCAAGCCGCCAATCGAAGTGCCATGTCCGCCAATGAATTTGGTCAGACTCTGAATCACGATGTCGGCGCCGTGTTCAATCGGACGCGACAACGCGGGCGAAGGCGTCGTGTTATCAATGATGAGCGGAATTTTGTTTTCGTGCGCGATGTTGGCGAGCAACTCAATGTCTACGATATCAAGTTTCGGGTTGCCGATGGTCTCGGTATAAATCGCTTTGGTCTTGTCATTGATCGCCGCGCGAATGCCCGCCTCGTCGTCGGCGTCTACGAATCGCACGGTGAGGCCGAGTTTCGGAAAGGTGTAATGGAACAGGTTGTAAGTGCCGCCATAGAGCGAAGTGGTCGAGACGATTTCATCGCCCGCGTTCGCAATCGTCTGAAACGTCAACGTAATCGCCGCCTGTCCTGAAGCCACTGCCAACCCCGCCGCGCCGCCTTCCAACGCCGCGACGCGCTTTTCGAGCACGTCGGTCGTAGGGTTCATGATGCGCGTGTAAATGTTGCCGAATTCCTGTAACCCGAACAGCCGCGCCGCATGATCTGCGTCATCGAATAGATAAGAAGTGGTTTGATAGATAGGCACGGCGCGCGCTTTGGTCGTCGGGTCGGACGATTGGCCGCCGTGAATGGCTAATGTATTGAAATGATAGTTTGGTTCTGACATTGAGTTGTTCTCCGGTTTGCTTGTTGGGATTTCAAGCGTGGGAGCGCAACGAGCTTGCCGACAAACTGCAGTTTTCAGATTGGATTCGAGAGCAAGGCCCTGAGGTGTAGTAA
>JABFSD010001013.1 GCA_013140935.1 Acidobacteriota bacterium | reverse complement strand
GTTTTGCCAAACCTTACGCCGCGATGCGTGACACTTATTCCATCGGACAGGCGTTGAAGCCCTATCCGCAATACGGCAACGTCAACACCTGGAGCGGCAACGGCGACCGCAGCGGCCACTCGACCTATCACGCGCTGGTCACGAGTCTCGAACGCCGCATCAGCAACGGCCTTTACCTGCAAGGTTCTTATGTCTGGTCGAAGATCATCACCGACACCGACGTAGTTGATTCAGGCGGACGCGCGATGGATCAATACAACCGCCGTTGGGAAAAATCGGTGGGCGCATTCGATCTGCCGCACAACGCCAAGCTGAGTTACATCGTTGAAGCGCCGTTCGGCAAAGGCAAGAAATTCGACTTGGGCAAGGCCGCGAATTTCGCGGTTGGCGGCTGGCGCATTTCGGCGATTCACGTTTACACCAGCGGGCAGCCGTTGCAATTAGTGGGCGGCGGCATTGGTCTCGGCGGACGCAGCGCCGCTGTGGTCAAGACGCTCGACAATTGGAACGCAGTGATTCCTGATAATCCGAACATTCGCGCTTCCAGCGGTTATACGAGCTTTTTCAATACGCTGTGCAGCATCGCGGCGAATTGCAATGCGGCGGGTACGGCGGTCATCGCGCAACCGACGGTGTTCGGGCAAGCGCCACGTTACAACGGACGTGCGCGTCGCATGTCGAACTTGAATGAAAATCTCTCGCTGCAAAAGAGCTTCCAGATGACCGAACGCTTCAAGCTCGATTTTCGCTGGGAGATGTTCAATATCTTCAATCGTGTGGTGTTCAACGCGCCGGTGACTGACATTACCAGCACGACCTTCGGACGCATCACGTCGCAATTCAACACGCCGCGTCAGATGCAGTTCGGCTTGAAGCTGTATTTCTAAACCGCCTCTTTTCGAGGTTCACCACAGCAGGCAAATTTGTATCAGCAAATTTGCCTGCTGTTTTTCTTTTGATACATCTTGTAGGGCGGGTTAATAACCCGCCCTACATCTCATTCGAGGAAATTTATGGCTAACGCTACATTTCAGGGCAGGGCAGGTCGTCGTTCGTTTTTGCAGCAATCCACGTTGGGTTTAACGGGCAGTTTATTGACGGGCGGGTTTACTAATACTTGGGCGCAACAAGCCGACAACTCACTCAAGATCGTCAAGGTCGAACCCTTTCTGATGACGGGCTTACGGGCCAGCGCGCCGTGGGTATTCGTCCGCGTAGAAACTGCTGACGGATTCGTCGGCTGGGGCGAAGGTACGAACTATCCCGGTGTACGTCCGATTGCGACAGCGGTCGAGACGCTCGCCAGTGTCGTCATCGGCCAAAGCGCCTGGAACATCGAAGCCCTGTGGCAGCGGATGTATCGCTTTATGTATTACAACGGCATGGGCGGCATCGTACTCGCCGCGATCAGCGGCATTGATATGGCTTTGTATGACATCGTCGGCAAAAAGCTCGGCGTACCGGTTTACAAGCTGCTCGGCGGCCTCGCGCAGGAAAAGCTGCGCACTTATGCCAACGGCTGGACGGACGATTTGCCGCATACGCCGGAGGCTTACGGCACGAAGACGAAAGAGTTGGTGACACGCGGCTATACCGGATGCAAGCTCGATCCGTTTTACAACACGCCGATGAACCGCGAAGTCACGCAAGCCGATTTGCGTTTGGCGGCTTCGATCATCAAAGCCATTCGTGAAGCGGGCGGGCCTGATTACGACATTGCGATTGACGTGCATGGACGGTGGAATACGAAATCTACGCTTGAGATCATTCGCGCGCTCGAACCGTCGCGCCTGTTCTTTTACGAAGAAGCCGTGCCGCCCGAAAACGTCGCGGCAATGGCCGAAGTGCAACGCAATACGTCAACGCCGCTCGCGACGGGCGAACGAATTTTTGGCAGACACGGCTTCCGCGAGTTATTAGAGAAACAAGCGGTACGCATCATCCAGCCCGACCTGGCGCGTACCGGCGGCATCACCGAAACCAAAAAGATCGCGGCGATGGCCGACACCTATTACATCCCCGTCGCGCCGCACAATCCGAACGGGCCGCTCTGCACGCTGGCTTCGATGCACCTGTGCTTTTCGATCCCGAACTTTTTGATTTTGGAATACTTCGAGAAAGACGAACCGATCTTCAACGACCTGATGCCCGGCGGCTTGAAACGCGACATTCAAGGCGTCTATCCGACGACTGCGCCGGGCTTGGGTGCGAACGTGACCGATGACTTTTTGCGCAAGTACAAATTCGACGCGGCGAAGACGGATGAGATGGAACGTAGAACTTTCAATACGTTGAAGTAGAATGTCCGGCGTCAAAGTCGTTTCAACAAGGAGGTAGAAACATGGCAACTGCAACGATAGAACTGACGAAGGAAGAAATCGCGCATCGCGGCAAAGAGATTTATTACCGCGACATTCAGCCGCAAATTGCTCCCGGTAATGAAGGCCGCGTCGTGGCGATTGATGTGCAAACGGGTGCATTCGAAATGGCGGACTTGGCTACGGACAGCGCCGCGCAACTGCGTATTCGCGTGCCCGATGCCATCGTCTTTTTTATGCGTGTCGGCTATCCGACGATGGCGCGCATTTTGTGAGGAACGAAGAAT
>JABFSD010000590.1 GCA_013140935.1 Acidobacteriota bacterium | reverse complement strand
GTGGAGCGCGCGCTGCGGCGAGTTCGGGCGCAGCGAAATGCCCGCCCGCGCCGAATACGTCGTTGTAACGAACGGGCATCAACGGTTCGTAACCGGCTGCGTCGTGCAAGCCGCGTCGCGCCGATTGATCGTGTGGATCGGTGCGGCGCAAGTCGAGTTGAAAGCCCGGCACCATCGTTGTGTAAATGCGCTGTTCGGTCAGATTCTGTTGTTGCAACCAGCGCGAAGCGGGCGCGACGGTCGTGAAAAACGCAGCGGGCTTCGCTTGCGGAAACCACCAGTGATTGACGATCAGAGCTTGTTCCCAGAGAGAGGCGATGGCGAAGATGACGCCGATGAGCGCGGTGCGCGCTGCGCCGTTGAATGCACGCCACGTGAACCAAAGCGCAAGGCCAGCCAGTGCGAGCAAACCGAGTTTGGCGATAAATAAAGACGAGGGATTCAATCCATCAGGCCAGATGATGGGCGGTGTTTGGATGAGTGTTACGACTTGGCGTGGTTGATTCGCAAGTTGTGTCGCTGCGCGCCACAGCGACACGGTCGCAGTGAGATGTAAGGCGCTTATTGCAATGGCGATGGCTTTGGTTTTTAAGGGCGGAGTGCTGTGGGGCAGGTTCTCAACCTGCCCCACAGCACGCGAGGCCTCAAAGGTGTAGGGCAGGTTGGTAACCTGCCCTACACCTTTGCTAGCGTGCCAACGTGAACTTAACCAATCGAATCCGAATGCCGCGAGCAGCGAAACCGCGAACGTCCATTCAAAGGCGTGCCGCCAAGCATTGCGAAAGAGGTTCACCACTGGAATGACGTAAAGCACGCGGTAAAGCGGCGTAGCGTTCCCCAACATCAATAAGAGGCCGAGCAAGGCTACGATCAGCCAAAAGGCGACGCGCGGCTGGCGTGCTTGCCGCAGTGCGAACATCGCGCAAAACAACGTGAGCAATGCGACGTAAGGCGTACATTCATAAGTGAACAGGTTGTACTGATTGATGAAATGCGGAACCGGATTGAAGATCAACTTCCCCAGCGTCGTCAGGCTGAACGCATCGCCGCTGAAGGTGGCGTAATCCAGCGCGCGGCGAATGCTGACGCGCTGGGCTTGTTGGGTTTCGAGAATCTGCCAGGCGCTGAAACATCCGGCGAAAGTGATGGCGAGAACCGCGATGATCAAAGGCTGCCAGCGTTTCTTTTCACTGCGCACAAATACGCCGAGCATCAAGGCGTAAGCCAGCGCGAGAATCGCTACGTAAAGAAAGCCTTGCCCGATGCCGGTCAAGACCGAGAGCCAATATGCGGCAGTCGCCCAACCGAGGCTGCGCGCGAAACTGAGAGAACGGCTGCGTTCGAGTGTGAGCAAAAACAGCGGCAGCCACGTGACGGCGTTCGTATACATTCCGGCTTCGCCCAACGGGCTGAACATCAATCCGCCGTAAGCGAAACTCAATCCCGCCAGCCAACCCGCCAACGGCGAACAGCCGACTTTGCGCAGGTAGGCATACACAAAGACGGGCGAGAGCAGGTAGGGTGAGAGGACATAAATTTGTTCCGCCGCGTGTTCCGATAAAAACAGATAGCCCCATGTCAGCGGATAAAGCAGCGCGAGTTGCGCCATTGAAAGCAGCGGATAACCGGCGAGGATGTTCGGCGTCCACAGCGGCAACTCTCCGTGGCGAATCATTTGCCACACCTGTGTGCGCAAAGGATAGGAATAGAGCAGCGCGTCGTTCGTGACGAGGAAGCGTCCGTCGAATGTGGCAGGCCAGAAGAAAAGAATGAAGACGAGTGTGAATGCGCCGAGGGCATAGAGATCGGTGCGCCGTTGTTGGAACCAGTGAGTCATGATGAGTTGAGGGCATCGTAAGCGCGACCCTTCCCGAAAAACAAACCGGATGTGGTAAGGTTACACCGCGCAACGACGCTTGCGCGCTTCATCAAATAACTCATAAAGGACGATTCGAAATGCCCGCTTATCTAAATGATTTTCGCGATAGTGTTTTGCAACTCATCACGCATACTTCAACCAACCTGCCGCCAGACGTACGCCGCGCGATGCAACGTGCGATGGGCGAAGAGTCAGGCGGACGCGCCGCGCAGGCGTTGCAAGTGATTGCCACCAACATTGACATGGCTTGCGATAAAGAAGGGCCGATTTGTCAGGACACGGGTTGGATTACGTTTGAGATCAAAACGCCGGTCGAAGCGAATCAACTCGTGATGAAAAAACAAATCCGCGAAGCTGTCGCCGAGGCGACCAAGCGCGGCAAGTTGCGTACGAACTCAGTTGATTCGCTGACAGGTGTCAATGCTTCAGACAATCTGGGGCCGGGGACGCCCACCATGCATTTCGATCAGTGGGAAAGCGAAGACGAAATTGAAATCAAACTGTTGCTCAAAGGCGGCGGCTGTGAAAACAAAAACATTCAGTACTCGCTGCCGATGGAAATTCCGCATCTCGGCAAAGCGGGGCGTGATTTGGACGGCGTACGCAAGTGCATTCTGCACGCCGTGTGGCAAGCACAAGGGCAAGGTTGCAGCGCCGGAGCCATCGGCGTGTGCATCGGCGGCGACCGTGCGCAAGGTTATCTCAATGCGAAAGAGCAACTCTTTCGTTTGCTCGACGATACCAATCCGATTCCTGAACTGGCGATGCTGGAAGATTACGTGATGCAAAGGGCGAATACGCTGGGCATCGGTACGATGGGTTTCGGCGGTGGAGTCACGTTGATCGTTGCAAGATCGGCGTGCTGAATCGTTTGCCAGCGAGTTTCTTTGTTTCGGTCGCTTACGACTGCTGGGCATTCCGTCGTTTGGGCGTAGTGCTTGACGCCAAGACCGGCGCGATCAAACGCTGGCTCTATCGTGACGAACAGGCCGCCGACATCAAGATGTCGCAAGGCGCCAATGCTGGTGGATTTGTGCTCACCGGCAACGAAAAGATTCTGCGTCCGCCGTTGACTGAAGCGCAGATGCGCGAACTCACCGTTGGCGACGTCGTGCTGATTTCAGGCGACGTATTCACCGGGCGTGACGCCGTACACGCACACCTGATGAAAAACGCTCCGCCCGTAGACCTGAACGGCGCGGTGCTTTATCACTGCGGTCCGGTTGTGTTGAAGGACGGAGAGAAATACGTCATCAAGGCGGCGGGCCCCACGACGAGCAGCCGCGAAGAACCTTATCAAGGTACGGTCATCAAGAATTACGGCATACGCGCGGTGATGGGCAAAGGCGGCATGGGCGCGAAAACTTCAGCGGCGTTGAAAGAACACGGCGCGGTTTATCTCAACGCCATCGGCGGCGCGGCGCAGTATTACGCCAAATGCATTGACGAAGTGGTTGACGTAAACCTGCTCGAATTCGGCATTCCCGAAGCGATGTGGCACCTGCGCGTCACTGACTTCCCGGCGATTGTCACAATGGACGCGCACGGCAATTCGCTGCATGCCGATGTCGAACAGGCTTCGGCGACGATGCTGGCGAAGTTGAGCGAGCCAGTGTTTTGAGTGCAATTTAGCCGCCGCCCACGAAATGGACGATTTCGAGTTGGTCGCCTTCGCACAAAGTGGTTTCAGGCCATTGTCCACGCGGCAAGATGTCACGGTTGAGTTCGATGGCTAAACGTTGCGCGGTGAGTTCGAGTTGCGCGACCAATGCCGTGACGCTGGTGGTTGCGGCGACGTGTTGCGGTTCGCCGTTGATGATGATTTGAATTTGCTCCACGCGCGTTACTCCTTCCGATTGGCTTGGCGATCAAGATAATCGGTCAACACGTTTGCCATCGTTTTGACGCCGATCACCAAAGCCTCTTCGTCAATGTCGAATTCCGCCGTATGAATCATCGCCGTGAGGCCTTTGGTCTTGTTGCCCACACCGAGAAAGAAAAAGAAACCGGGCACTTGCTGTTGAAAGAGCGAAAAATCTTCGGCTCCCATTTGCGGCTTGGGTGTAGTGAGATTGGCTTCGCCCAAAACCTTTTTCATTATCGGTAACGTCGCCGCCACCAACTTCGGGTCGTTGTATGTCACCGGGTTGACCGACGGTGGAATCGTGAGTTCATAACTCGCGCCATAAGCCGAAGTGATGCCTTTGAGCGTTTGGTCAATCATGGCTTTGGCTTTGTTGCGCGCGTCTTCGCTGAGCGTGCGCATCGTACCTTCCATCACGACTTCGTCGGCGATGATGTTGAAACGATTGCCGCCGTGAATGCTGCCGATAGTGATGACCAGTGGGTCTTGCGTATCAATGCGGCGACTGCGAATCGTTTGCAGCGCCGTCACGCATTCCGCCGCGACGACCACCGCGTCTACGCCGTCGTGCGGATAAGCGCCGTGTACTTTCTTGCCTTTGATCTTGATCGTGATGCGATCAGCCGAAGCCATCGCCGCGCCGCTGTTCACACCGATTTGTCCGACCTCAATCGTAGGCATTACGTGCAAACCGAAAATCGCCGAAGGACGCGGATTGTCCATCGCGCCTTCTTCGATCATCAGCTTGGCTCCGCCGCGTTCGCCCGTGGGTACGCCCTCTTCGGCAGGCTGAAAGATGAACTTGATCGTGCCGCGAATCTGATCGCGCATCTTGCTCAAGACTTCAGCGACACCGAGTTGCACCGTCATATGCGCGTCGTGTCCGCAGGCGTGCTTGACGCCGTCGTTTTTCGACTTGTAAGGCACGTCAATGTTTTCCTGAATCGGCAGCGCATCCATATCGGCACGGACGCCGACGACTCCGCCGGGCAGCTTGCCCTTGAGCAAAGCCGTCACGCCGTATTTGCCCACATTGATCTTGATGTCTTCGAGGCCGAGCGCACGCAGCTTGTCGGCGATGACTTTCGCGGTGCGCTCTTCGCGGTTCGAGAGTTCGGGGTGTTGGTGGAAGTCGCGGCGTTGCGCGATGAGCGAAGCACGTAAGGCTTCAGCTTCGCGTTGAATGGCGGCTTGCCGGTCAGCTTGTGCGAAGGCCGTGAATGACAAAGCCAACAGCGCGGTGAATAAGTAAATCGTCTTTTTCATATTCATTAAGTTTGATGTGTAAGCCGATGTCAGAAAACATTGTCCATTGGGCCTTGCCCATTACCCATTGTTAAAAAGGAGGTAGTTTTTCCCCTGTTTAACAATGGGGAATAGGCAAGGCTCAATGGACAATTTGCCCTGCCAGTCACGAATTCCGCAGCAGCCTGACACGCGCTTGCCGCACCAAGGCTGCCGCCGCATCCGCTGTCTCTGCCATTGCTGTGAGATGACCCATCTTGCGTCCCGGCTTGGGCGCGAGCTTGCCATAGAGATGTAGCTTCACCTCCGGCAACGCGAGCGCGGCTTGCCAAGCGGGTTCGCCGTCTTGCCATAAGTTGCCTAACAGATTCGCCATCGCCGCCGGTTTGAGCAATGTCGTAGCTCCCAAAGGCAAGCCGCATACGGCGCGCAGTTGTTGCTCGAACTGGCTGGTGACGCAGGCATCGAAACTGAAATGTCCGCTGTTGTGCGGACGCGGCGCGAGTTCGTTGATGAGCAGCTTGCCGTCGCGCGTTAAGAAAAATTCGACGCACAACACGCCTACGACTTCGAGTTGTTCGAGTACTGCGCGGGTGATCGTCACAGCTTCTTGCGCGATCTTCTCACTCACGCGCGCCGGAGCAATCGTGACATCGAGAATGTGATTGTGATGCGCGTTCTCGACTGCGCCCCAATGCGTGAATGCGCCGTCGAGCGCGCGCGCGGCGACGACCGAAAGCTCGCATTCAAAGTCTACGAAGGCTTCTAACACGCGCTCCTGTTCGGTGGCTTGGGCAAAGGCTGCTTGAGCCTCGTCGAGCGATTTGATTTTGACTTGTCCTTTGCCGTCATAACCGAAGCCGGCGGTTTTCAACACGGCGGGACAGCCGAACGCCCGCAAGCCTGCGAGCAGGTCTTCCAACGTGTTGATCGTTTTGAAAGGAGTGACAGGGAAGCCGTGTTTTTCTAAAAAGGTTTTTTCGCGCAAACGATGCTGCGTCGTATGCAACACGCTATGGCTCGGCCTGAGCGGCGCGAATTCGGCGGCGGCTTCGGCGGTAGCCGACAGTACGTTTTCAAATTCAAAGGTTACGACGCTGACGTGGCGCGCGAACTCGCGCACGGCGTCGAGGTTTTTATAAGGTGCGACGATTTCTTCGTCGGCGATTTGTCCGGTCGGCGTATCGGTTTCGGGCGAAAAAGTGTGTACGCGATAGCCCATTCGTCGTGCGGCGATGGCGAACATACGACCGAGTTGGCCACTGCCGAGAACACCGATGGTTGCGCCGGGTAAAATTGGCTTATCAGTCGTCACGCGAAATTGCTTTCCTTGAGATTGAGAGATTGGAACGCGCGCATTGTGTTTGACGCCCTTTGCCGTGGTCAACCGTTGCGTTTCTTAAAGCGTCGCGCCGCGACGGCGATCATGAATACGGCCATCAGCGTCAATACCACCGCCTGCCACCACAGGTCTTGCAACTCGGCTCCGCGCAGGATGACACCGCGAAAGATTTGAATGAGATAAGTCACCGGAATGAGCTTGCTGATGAATTGAAACTGTATGGGCATCGTGTCTACGGGAAAAATGTAGCCCGACAAAAAGATCGAAGGCATCAGCGTGCCGAACGCGCCCTGCATCGCTTCCTGTTGCGAATGCGCGCGCGTAGAGATCAACAATCCGAAGCCGAGCATCGTCAGAATGAAAGGAATAATCAGCACCATCAGCAACGGCAGGCTGCCGCGAATCGGTACGCCGAAAGCCCAACGCATAAACGTCAGCAACACGAGCATCTCGGCATAAGTCAGCACGGCGTAAGGAATGATCTTGCCCATCATCAAGCCCAGCGGTTTGATCGGCGTCATATACAACTGTTCAAGCGTACCTTTCTCGCGTTCGCGCACGATGGCGATGGCAGTGAGCAAGACGGTCATCATCTGCATCAATACGGCGATCATGCCGGGAATCAAATAATTCGCCGACTTCGAGTCGGGGTTGAACAAAATCTTCGGACGCGCTTCGACCGGCAGCGCGCGGCGAATCGTATTGCCGTCGAGCAAACGTTCGAGCGATTCGCGGAAGGCAATGGCGTTCGATACGTTGAGGGCTTCGCCCGCGACCGATGAATCGGAGCCGTCTACTAAAACCAAAATGTTTGCCGTATCGCCCGCCAGCAGCTTGCGCGAATAGTCAGGCGGAATCTTGAGACCGACACGCGCGCGTCCGGCGATGATTTCGCGGTTGAGCTTTTCTTCGGAATCTACGAAGGAAACGATTTTGAAATCGTCGGAATTGACGAAGCGATTCAACAACCGCTGGCTTTCCTGCGTTTTCGCCGCGTCAAAGACGACCGTCGGAATGTCGCGCACGTTGGTGTTGATGGCGAATCCGATCAAAAACAATTGCATCAATGGCATGAAGAGAATGAAAAATAACGCCATCGGATCGCGCCGAATGTGAATGGCTTCTTTCAGCAAGACGGGAACCATTCCGGCGAATGGGTTGAGCCGTTTAACGATGACGCGATCTTGGTTGTCAGGCATTTGAAATAGGGGAAACGAAATTAGACAGGATTGACAGGATTTTCAGGATTCACAGGATTGACCAATAGGCATAGGCATCTCGACGTTGTCTTCATCCTGTGAATCCTGAAAATCCTGTCAATCCTGTCAATCCTGTCAATCCTGTCTAATTCTCTTCTTCACTGTCGAAGCCGTCTTTGTATTGATCGAGTTTGCGATAAAGCGTTTTGCGTCCGATTTGCAACAGGCGCGCGGCTTTGGCCTTGTCGCCTTTGGTGTAAAGCAGCGTGTGATGAATCACGTGCCGTTCGATGTCTTCCAGTTTCATGGGAAAAGGAATTTCGATGTGCGCCGTATCGTCGGGCAGAGTCGGCGGGCGAATCGCTTCGGGCCAATCGTGTTCGGTGATCTGGCGTCCGGCGGCGACAATGACGGCGCGTTCGATGCAATTTTCGAGTTCGCGTACGTTACCCGGCCACGTGTAATTTTTCAGCATTCGCAAGGCGCGGTCTGACATGCCAGTGACGCGCTTGCCGCTTTTTTCCTGATAGCGTTCGATAAAGAAAGCCGCGAGTTGTTCGATGTCTTCGCTGCGTTCGCGCAAGGGCGGCAGCACGATGGGATAAACGTTCAGGCGATAAAACAAATCGCGGCGAAAGCGTCCGGCTTCGATCTCCTGTTCCAACTCCTTATTCGTAGCCGCGATGACACGCACGTCGGTCTTGACGACCTCGTTGCCGCCGACGCGGGTGAATTCGCCGTCTTGCAAGACGCGCAACAGACTGACT
>JABFSD010001067.1 GCA_013140935.1 Acidobacteriota bacterium | reverse complement strand
CTATATGCTGGTTTTGCCTGACGCTGACTTTGACGCGGCGACCAATCAGATCATCGGCGCTTCGTTCGGATGCAGCGGGCAACGTTGCATGGCGGGCAGCATCGCCGTCGCCGTCGGCAAAGCGGGCGATCCGTTGATCGAGAATCTGAGCGCCGCTACGTCAAAGATGCGCGTAGGGCCGACGGATACAACGACCGCCGTAGATATGGGGCCGGTGATTGATGGCGCGGCGTTGGGCCGCATCGAGAGTTACATTGCGACCGGCTTGCAGGAAGGCGCGCAACTCGCCGCCGATGGCCGGGGCGTGAGCTTAACCGAAGCGAGCGAAGGATTCTTCGTTGGCCCTACGATCTTTGATCGCGTAGCGCCGCAAATGCAGATTGCCCGTGAGGAAATCTTCGGCCCTGTGCTTTCGGTGATGCGCGTAGATGATTTGCCCGCCGCGATTGCGCATGCCAATCAATCGAATTACGGCAACGGTGCGGTGATATTCACTCGTGATGGCGGCGCGGCGCGGGCGTTTGCGCGTTACGTCAATTGCGGAATGATCGGCGTCAACGTGGGCGTTCCCGCGCCGATGTCGCTCTTTCCATTCACGGGCTGGAACCAATCGTTCTTCGGCGATTTGCATATTCAGGGGCAAGAGGGATTTCACTTTTACACGCACAACAAAGTCATTCTCAGTCGTTGGCCGAACGCGGAAGATACGGGCAAGCGGGTGCTGGGTTGGTAATAAACTCAAGCAACGGGAGCGAATAATAGTCGCTCCCATTCTGTTGTAACGTGTGCGCCGGGCAGAACGTCCAACCCATCAGCACTACGGGAAATTATCTTTCATGTTCAAACGAAAATTTTTGCAAACGGGTATCGCGTTGCTGGCTGGTGGCTGGCTGGTTGCGGGTTGGCAATCTGCTCCGCACGCCCAACGTCGCACCCCTGTCGTCACGGCGGCGCAACGTGCTTTGATCGCTGACTATTGCGTCAGTTGCCACAACCAGAAAAAGAAGACTGCTGGCATCGTGTTGGAAGGTCTGGATTTCACTCGCGTAGCCAACCAAGCCGACCTCTGGGAAAAGGTCTTGCGCAAAGTCAGCACCGGCCAGATGCCGCCCGCCAATGCGCCGAAACCTGACAAGGCTGAAGCGGGGGCCTTCGTGAAATGGCTCGAAGGTACACTCGATCACGCGGCAGCAGTGAATCCGCAACCGGGGCGTCCGGCGGTGCATCGGTTGAATCGGGCGGAATACAGCAACGCGATTCGTGACTTGCTCGCCGTAGACATACAGCCCGGCCAATGGCTGCCCGTAGACGATTCCGGCCACGGATTCGACAACATCGGCGAAGTGCTTTCGCTCTCGCCCGCACTGGTCGAAAAATATCTTTCCGCCGCTCGCCGCATCAGCCGTCTGGCGATTGGCGACAAGACGATCAAGCCCAGCGAAGACCGCTATCTGCCGCGCCGTAACAGCCGCAACGAAAAGACCAGCGAAGACCTGCCCTTCTTTTCGCGCGGCGGCTTGTCGGTGAACCATTACTTTCCGCTCGACGGCGAATACCTGATTCGCGTGCGAACTCCGTCAAATGGCGAGACGGGCGAACCGGTGCGCTTCTTCGATCACAAGCTGAACGTCAAAGCCGGATTGCATAAGGTGGGCGCGGCTTATCCGCGACTGAGCGCGAAAGCCGATCCCGCGATTCCGATGGTGCGGCGTCCGGGCGCAGCGGCTCCGCCCGCGACGGCAAACGTGCGAACGCAGCCGCTCGATTTGCGTTTGGATGGCGCGCGCATCGAACGCTTCGAGATTCCCGAAACGACTTCGGTCGAGATGATGATCGTGAGCGGGCCGTTTAACGCTACGGGACGCGGCGAGACGGCCAGCCGCAAGCTGATCTTTTCGTGCCGCCCCGTTGTTGCGAATGAAGAAGCCGCTTGCGCGAAACAGATCTTGTCGCACCTCGCCCGCCGCGCGTTTCGCCGTCCGGTGAATGAGGCCGACGTCACTCCGCTGTTGGCGTTTTATGAACAAGGCAGCCGGTCAGGCGAATTCGACGACGGCATTCAACGCGCGCTCGAAGCGATGCTGGTCGCGCCCGACTTTTTATTGCGTGTCGAATCGGAACCGAAAACACCAGGCTTGAGTCGCGCCTTTCGGTTAAACGATCTCGATCTGGCTTCGCGGCTGTCGTTCTTTTTGTGGAGCAGCATTCCCGACGAAGAGTTGCTGTCGTTGGCCGAACAAAACAAGTTGCAAGATGCGGCGACCTTGCAACAACAGATTCGCCGTATGCTCGCCGACCCGCGCGCCGAAGCGTTGGTCAAGAACTTCGCGGGGCAATGGTTGCAGTTGCGCAACCTGGACACGGTCACGCCCGACCCGGTGGTTTATCCGGGCTTTGACGAAAGCCTCAAGCTCGCCTTTCGCCGCGAGACCGAATTGTTTTTCGAGAGCGTCTTGCGCGACAACCGCAGCGCGATGGATTTGCTCGAAGCCGATTACACCTTCCTCAATCAAAAGCTCGCGGAGCATTACGGCATTCGCGGCGTATACGGCCCGCAATTCCGCCGCGTGAGTTTGAATAGCGAGCAACGCGCCCAGCGTGGCGGAC
>JABFSD010000935.1 GCA_013140935.1 Acidobacteriota bacterium | reverse complement strand
TTTCAGTGCCTGCGTCCATTTGCCTTCGGCCAGTTGATAAGGCGCGTATTGCGCGAAAATATTCATCACGTGTTTGCCCGGCGGAGCCAACGAATCGTCGTAAGTCGAAGGAATCGTAAGCTCCAACATCGGTTTGGTTGACGGACGGCCTTGCAGCGCGTCTTCCCACGCGCGGTCGACGTAATCCATCGAAGGGCACACGTGCATCGTCGTGCGATGCGGCAGGTTCACCTCTTTGTCCGACTTATTGGGAAAAGCCGTAAAGTTCGGCAAGCCGTCCAACGCGAGATTTATCTTCACGACCGAGCCAGTGCATTTGTAAGAAGTGATCGCGGCGCGAAAGTCTGCGTCGAGGTGTTGCGCCTCGATCATTTGCAAGAGGGTACGCTGCGGTTCGGCGTTGGAAATGACGACGCGCGCCTTGAGTTCTTCGCCGTTGGTGAGAGCTACGCCATAAGCCGCGCCGTCTTTGATGAGAATGCGTTCGACCGCAGCATTCGTGCGAATGGTCGCGCCGTGCGCTTGCGCCGATTGCGCGAGTGCGTTGCTGATGGCACCCATCCCGCCGCGCACGAAACCCCACAAGCCGCGCGCTCCGGCGGCTCCGCCCATCACGTGATGCAACAAAATGTAAGCCGTGCCCGGCGTCGAAGGCCCGCCATTCGTGCCGATCACGCCATCGGTCGCCAACGTAGTCTTGATCTCAGGCGACTCGAAACGATCAGACAAAAAATCTTTCGCGCTTTGCGTCATGATCTTGACCAATCGCACCAGTCCTTTGTCACCCAGCTTTAACGTGTCGAGTCCCAGCTTGCCGAATTGCAGCAAGTCTTTGAGCTTGCGCCGCACGATGTTCGGCGGCGTCGTCAGCAACAACGATTCGACCCATTCGGCGAGTTTTTCCAGTTCGGCTTCGTATTGCGGATAGGCTTCGGCATCGCGTTTAGAGAACTTCGCCAGCTCGGCTTGGGTCTTGCGCATGTCCTGCCAAAAGAACAAATGCCTGCCGTCGGGATAGGCCGTGAAAAAGGACGGGTCTTTCGGATAAATGTGATAGCCGAACTTCGCCAGTTCGAGTTCCTGAATAATGCGCGGTTGCAACAGGGAACAGAGATAAGAGAGCGAAGAAACTTTATAACCGGGCCACGTTTCTTCGGTGACGGCTGCACCGCCTACGACGTGACGGCGTTCGACGACGGTGACGCGCCAGCCTGCGCGCGCGAGATAGGCGGCGGTGACGAGGCCGTTATGTCCGGCTCCGATAATGATTGCGTCTGATGAATTGGTCATGGGTTTGTTGAATGTGCAGCGATTATCCATAGAGAAAATTGCGAGTAAAGGCGAAGGTCTTGGCGCAGCGAAAGCGTGATGGTAAGTTTGCTTGCCGGATTTTTTGTAACGAGGAAACAGTATGCAACCCAGCATGTATGATGGTTGGTTAAGTCTGGAAGAATATCTCACACAGGAACGTGACGTTGAGATGCGCCACGAATATGTTGATGGCTTCCTCATTGCTAAAGCAGGCGAAAGCGTCAACCACAACCGCATTGTCAGAAACCTGTTTCGGTTCTTCGAGCCATACCTTGATGAATCGCCGTTGGAATTGTTTGGCTTGTCGTTGAAGCTGAAGGTCGGCGAAACAATCTTTTACTATCCTGATGTGATGGTCGTGCGTGAAAACTCTCAGCGTGCCGATGCCTATTTATGTACCAAGCCGGTGCTGGTGGCAGAGGTGCTTTCACCAGCTACGGAAACGCGAGATTTACACGAAAAGCTCAACGCCTACACACGCAACAAAAGCCTGAAAGAATACCTCATCATCAGTCAGGATCGAGTTTCGGTGCATCATTACTATCGTCCGCGCAAAGATTATTGGCTGGTCAGATGTCTGACCGATTTGACGCAAGAGTGTGACCTCCTACTCAATGGTTTGCGGTTGCCACTGGCGAAAATTTATCACCGTGTTATCTTTCCGCCCTCACTGACCGCCCCCACTGAAAAACAAAACACCATACCTTGATGCATAAGGAGCAACACCCCCTGTGATGGTTCTCAACGAATACGAACTGCGCGTGCTGGGCGCGCTGGTCGAAAAGCAAATTGCTACGCCTGATTATTACCCGATGACGCTGAACGCGTTGACCAATGCCTGTAATCAAAAAAATCACCGCGATCCGGTGACGAGTTTCGACGATCACACCGTAATGCGCGCGCTCGAAACTTTGCGCGAAAAAAATCTCGCTTACGTCTTTCATGGCTCCGACGCGCGCGTGCCAAAATACGGCCACACCTTTGCGAAATACTTCGATTTCACGGCGCAGGAATTGGCCGTGATGACCGTGCTGATGTTGCGCGGCCCGCAAACGCCGGGCGAATTGCGTTCGCGTTCGGGGCATCTTTTCCCTTTCGACAACCTGCCCGAAGTCGAGACAACCGTGCAATCGTTGGCTACGCGCAGCGAACCGATGATGGTGAAATTGCCGCGCGGGGCGGGTACGAAAGAAGCGCGCTTTGCCCATCTGCTCGCAGGCGAAATCAATCTCGAAGAACTGGCGGCGGCGAGTGAACCGGCTCCCTCACGCGGCGGACGCGGTGACCACGAAGCAGGTG
>JABFSD010000359.1 GCA_013140935.1 Acidobacteriota bacterium | reverse complement strand
CACTCGGAAGACGAGACGGTCGGCCCCGTGACATATAACTCGCCGTCCGGGCTGAACGCGAGGTGATAAGCCGAGACGCTGGGTTCGAGTGAAGCAAAGGGACGCGCTTCGCCAATCGTGTTGACGCTGAAAATCGTACCGCTGCGGTCGCCGACGAAAATCGTGCCACGCCGATCAAGCGCGATGCCGGTGGCTACGCCCAACTCGGTGGCAATAGTCGCCACGTCTTTGAATTTATTGATGCGATAGAGTTCGCCTTCGTAACGGCTGGTCACGTAAAGCGCACCTTCTTCGTCAAAGGCCAGACCGGAAGGATTCGTGATGTCTGAGTTGAACGGCGACACCGTGCCGTCGGGGCTGACCGCGTAAATGGAAACCGGCATCTTTTGTCCGCGCGAGCCTGAGAGCGTGACATAAATCGTGCCGTCTTCGTGGTCAATCGCCGGATTGCCGACCGGATGCATGTTCTCGGCCAGTTTTTCGCCGATAGTCAAAGGCGCGATCAACGTACCGTTGCCGTCATCCAGATGGACTTCATCGGCGCTCTGTCCGACTTCGTAATCGGGCACGCCGACGATGACGCGCTCGGCAGAAGCGCTGATGATGCGTCCGCGCCAACCGTCGAAACTGACGCGGCACGAGGCGTAATCCGTGGTGTCATAACCCTCGCACGTCAAAATCACTTCGCCGCCTTCGACCGCCGCTGCGGGTTGCGCGCCGAGAATCTTGCCGTCGCTGAAATCTGCCATGCCGAACTTTTCTCCGTGAAGTGGTTAAGGTTTGGTTGCGTAAGAACCGGCATCATACGCGACGCCCCTGATGATGACAATCACCGTTTCGCCTGTCTTTGACGGCCTCACATTTAGTTTCTCTCATCTGCCAAAAGTACAACGCAAACCATGCAAAACAAATCTAACGCCGCGTTCTTTGACGTAGTTAGAAGCAAAGATCGAGCGCGGTTTTTGAAGTTTGTACAATTGAAATTTGACTGAAGTTTGAAGGAGGAAACGAATATGAAAAAGCTATTTGCTACTGCGTTCTTATTTACGATGTTGTTCACGGCGCTGCCGACTTTTGCGAATCCAAAGGCGAATCCGGCCAGCACTGCGGAGGCCGAAAAGATGACCAAGAAGATTCGCAAGGAGTTGGTGACACTGCCGTTTTTCAGCGTCTTTGACAATTTGGCGTTCAAGGTTGAAGAAGGCACGGTGACGCTTTACGGACAGGTGACGCGCCCCACGTTGCGTAAAGACGCCGAGCGCGTCATCGAACGCATCACCGGCGTCGAAGAAGTCGTCAACCAAATCGAAGTCTTACCGCTCTCGAATTTCGACGACCGCATTCGCTTCGCAACGTATCGTGCGATTTATCGCCAACCTGGTTTGGATCGCTTGAGCTTGATGGCAAATCCGCCGATTCGCATCATCGTGAAGAACGGCAACGTTACGCTCGAAGGCGTCGTGAATAATCAAGGCGACGCGACCCGCGCCTTCCTCGCGGCGAACCGCGTATCGAACGTCTTCTCGGTGAAAAACAATTTGCGCGTTGAAAATAATTAAGCGCGCACATAACGAGTTACTTCCGCAGCGTAGTTGACGTCCATTGGTGATCCCTCCTGAGGGGTGAAACGCTCCGGCTGGCAGGCTGAAAAGTTTGCCAGCCGTTTTTTTATGGCTTGAACCTGTCAGCCTTTACCAAACCTTTACAAAACCGCTCACAAATCACATCGAACCTTAACAATCGCGCAGTAAAAGGCCACTCGCGCGAATCCTCCACATTCGCATTCGTGCTTTTCGCGCAGGGTTTTCGGCATTCCTACCTTTTCACGACCCTTCCTTTCGACATCCTCGCAAGCCAATCCACGTTGGCTTCACCTTCACTACTCTGGAGAACACATATGCACTTTCCCCCTCGCACTCACATCGCTTTGTCTGGCGCAACTTTGCTCGCCGTAATGTTGTTCGGTTTGGTGGCGCTTCAGCATCAGGCCGCAGCCAGTGGCGAACGCGCGGCACATTCACCCACTCAGGCAAAAGATGGATTAGGAGCTTTGCTCAAGGCTGACGGTACGCTCAAGGCCGGAGCGCAAGGCAGTTTCGATGCGCGCGGCTATCGCATGAAACTCGGCGCAACAGGCGAACCGCTTTTCACGATGGCTGCTGGTGATGACGATAAGTGGGACGATCAATTCAACGCGCCGGGCTTCGATGATTATGTTCATGCGATGGCGGTGAGCGGCACGAATGTTTACGTCGGCGGAAGTTTCAGGCACATCGGAAAGTTGAGCGCCAATTACATCGCCAAATGGGACGGCAACACATGGATGACGTTAGGCAGCGGAGTGAGTGGCGAAGTGCGTGCGTTGGCGGTGAGCGGCTCTGATCTTTACGCGGGCGGATATTTCACGATGGCGGGTGGCGTGACGGTTAATCGTATCGCCAAGTGGAACGGCAGCGCGTGGTCGGCTTTGGGCACTGGGATGAATAATACGGTGCAAGCGATAGCGGTAAGCGGCGCTGACGTTTATGCGGGCGGCGCATTCACGACGGCGGGCGGCACGAGTGCCAATCGCATCGCCAAGTGGAACGGCAGCGCGTGGTCGGCGTTGGGC
>JABFSD010000204.1 GCA_013140935.1 Acidobacteriota bacterium | reverse complement strand
TTGCGTACTTTTCCGACGCCCTTGCGTGATTTTCCGCAACCCGCCGTGCCAAACGCGCGGCACGCACCTTGCTGCCGGGCGAGTGGGAGGCTGTGACCGTACACATCGCAGGGTGTCACGATGATTCAACTCAAACGCATTTTGTATCCGACCACTGCACTGCAACAAAGCGACGAAGCCTTGCCTTATGCCGTCGCGTTGGCGCGCGCTTACGGCGCAGAGTTGATGCTTTGTCATTGCACCGAAGCCGTGCCAATAGTCGCTGACACGGGCTGGATGACGGCACGACAAGACGTGCGCACCGCTGCACAATTACGCGGTCTCTTGCCCGCTTGCGATACGCCTGCGGTGAAAGTGTTGCTGGAAGACGGCGACCCTGCCATCGAAATTCCGCGCCTCGCCGCCGAACACAATGCCGATTTGATCGTGATGCGTTCGCGCCGCCGCCCGCGCGCGGCAGCCTTGTTAGGTTCGACCGCCGAAGCCGTCTGCCGCACCGCCCCTTGCCCCGTATTGGTTACGCACGAAGCCGAACGCGATTGGGTAAAGTCAGACGGCAACACCATCGCGTTGCGTCGCATTCTGGTCGCACACGATTTCTCGAACGATGCCGAGTTGGCGTTCAACTACGGCTTGATGCTGGCGCAGGAATATCAAGCCGAATTGCACTTGCTGCACGTGCTGCCCTTTGCGCCCGTGCCCGGCTTGGCGACGATTCCCGAAAACCAGGCCAGCGCGATGCATCAGGCCGCGCGGCGTTTGCAATCCGCCGTGCCCGCCGAAACTTACCTGTGGTGCGAAGTCAAACACGCCATCCGTTGTGGGCAGCCTTACCGCGAAATTTTGACGTATGCCGACGAGCAGCAAATTGATTTGATCTGTCTGGGCGTGAGCGGCGCAGGTTTCGCCATGCGCGCGCTGTTCGGCTCGAACGCCGATCGCGTGTTGCGGCAAGCGCCCTGCCCCGTACTCATCACACGTCCACTCAAACCTTTGGTAAAACCCTTCGTTAAGACTGGAGAAATATCATGAAAATATTATTGGCCGTAGACGGTTCCGATTACAGCAAGCGCGCAGTCGAATCCATCGCCGCGCGCCCGTGGCCCGCTGACAGCGAAATCAAAGTGTTGTCGGCCATTGAATTGCCCTTCTCGCCTTCGCCCGAAGTATGGGCGTTGCCGGATAGTTATTACGCACAGTTGCAAAAGCAGGCCACCGAAAGCGCTACGAAAGCCGCGCAGGAGGCGGCTGACTTCCTGACGCAAACCGCTGCCACGCCACTGCGCATCAGCACGGCGACCGAACTGGGCTTGGCGCGCGAAGTGATTCTCGACACGGCGGAAAAGTGGGAAGCTGATCTAATCGTGCTGGGTTCGCATGGTTACAACGCCTTCAAACGGTTCATGCTCGGCTCGGTCTCGCACGCTGTCGCTACGCACGCGCCTTGTTCAGTTGAGATCGTACGCACACGAAAGGCGGCGCACGCATGATTTCCGACTTAGGCGAAAACGAAGCGCGCGCGCTGTTGCAACGCCACTCGCTTGCGTCTGACCAGCATCACCGGTGTTTTCGAAAAGTGGTAAACCTATTGCTTGCCCTTAGCGTGGCTCGCTGATTTGTTAAGGATGTTAAATTTGCGGCTCCCCCGTAGCGCGCCCTAAAAATGGTGTTAAGATTCCCAATGAATGGAACACCTGAAACGCCTGAAACGCCCGTCATTATTGCTGATGCTCTCGCTGGCTTCGCTGGCGTTGTTGCCGCTGCTCGCCTTCTGGCAATACCGCTGGCTGGGCGAAGTCAGCGTCGCCGAGCGCGAACGCATACAACGCAACTTGCAACAAAGCGCGGCGCAATTCAGTGCGGAATTTGATCGTGAGCTCACGCACGCTTATCTGTTCTTTCAAGCCAATACTTCGGTTCGTGTTGTCGCATCGGGGCAAGCGATGGCAACGTCGCAGCCGCAAGAAAGCATAGCCGCCCGTTATCGTGACTGGAACAAAGCCGCCAAACATCCGCAATTGGTTAAAGCGATTTATGAAGCGCGACTGAATGCGCACGGTACGTATGAACTGATGCGGTTCGAGGCGGCGACGGAACGCTTTGTGCCGAACGATTGGACGGAAGAATTAAACGTCGTGCGAGCTAATCTTGAGGCTGCGCAAAAGCACACCAGCCCGGCGCAGCAACTGGTGGAAAGCGTCGTCCGTTCGCGGGTTCAGCAGTCGGGACAAGGAGTTTCACGTGTCGTTAAAACCATCAGCATCAATCGTGTGCGTTCACTGGACGAACGTTTGCCGGGCTTGCTGATTCCGTTGCGCGCGGTTGAACCGACGATGACGATGACAATGACGAAGCCCCGCGCTCAACCGCCTTGTGATTACCGCATCGTGCTGTTCGATCTCGCTTACCTGCAACAGCAATGGCTGCCCGAACTGGCGCAACGGTTTTTATTCGATCAGGGAAAAGACACTTTCACTTGCGCCGTATTGCCTGCCGCTGCGACGCAACCGATTTACCAGTCAGATCGAAAACAGAACCCGGCCTCGTTTGCGCAAAGCGACGTGAGCGAACCGCTATTCAAGTTGCGCCTGGAAGAATTCGATCAACTGCTGAC
>JABFSD010000404.1 GCA_013140935.1 Acidobacteriota bacterium | reverse complement strand
GCGTTATTTTTCTGCCCCCATTTTTCTGTCTGTTTATGTCTCTAACCCGCCGCACTTTTTTAGAAACCGCCGGAGCGACGCTAGCTGCGACGACGTTGGCACCAGCCGATGACGCGCCCGTTCGTCTCGCCGTGATCGGCACGGGCGGACGCGGCTCTGACCTGATTCGCGCGTTGAGCACCATCGAAGAAGCCGTGATTGTCGGCGTGTGTGACGACTATCCGCCGCATCTCGAACAAGGCGCGAAATACGCCGGGCCGCAGGCGAAAACGTTCAGCGCTTACCGCAAGCTGCTCGATGAATTGAAGCCGCAAGCCATCGTCATCGCCGTGCCGCTTTATCTGCATTATCAGGTCGCGTCGGATTGTTTGAACGCCGGTTGCGATGTATTTCTCGAAAAGACGATGTGCTATTCCGTCGCCGAAGCGAAAAAGCTGGTCGCGCTCGTCGCCGCGTCAAAGCGCGTGTTTCAAGTCGGGCTGCAACGGCGGGCCAATGCGATTTACAAGCAGGCGCAGGCGATGGTCACCGCAGGGATGATCGGGCAAGTGAGTTCGATCAAGTCGCAATGGCATCGCAACAATTCGTGGCGGCGTCCTGTGCCCGTGCCGAAAAGCGATGCGAGTTGGGCCAAGCTCGAACGCAAACTCAACTGGCGTTTATATAAAGCCTATTCCGCCGGATTGATGGCCGAACTCGGCAGCCATCAGATGGATGTCGCCAACTGGTTTCTCGGCGCGCATCCCAAGCGCGTGATCGCGTCGGGCGGCATTGAATACTTCCGCGACGGCCGCGAAGTTTATGACAACATTTCTTGCCTGTATGAATACGAATTGAAAGACGCGAGCGGCAAGCCTTACACGGTGCGCGCGCACTATTCGTCGCTGTGCAACAACGCTTATGAAGGCGCGGCGGAATTGATTATGGGTACGAAAGGCAGCCTCTATCTGACCAGCGCCAAAGGTTTGCTCTTTCAGGAAAAAGGCACCGACGTCGTCGCGTGGGAAGGCAGCGGCAACGCGGCTGATGCCAATGCGGCGGTGGTGACGGCGGGCAAGACGCTCAAGCTGGCGAATGACCCCTGGGCGCATCGCGGCGCGCCCTTCGAAATTGATATTGCCGAAGGTAACGATACGCGCGATGAACTGGTGTCGTTCATTGACCACGTGCGACGGCAGGACGTGAATACTATCTGCGATGCCCACGTAGGGCTGGCCGATTGCGCTACGATCTTGATGGCGAACCAGTCGGTTGAAACCGGCGGATGGGTTACGTTTCCAGCGCAATAAAAACATCCACGATGAACGTGTGAACTCTCCGTTGATCTTGAAAAAACGTAGGTGCTACGTAGACTGATGCCGTCAAATTTCTGGCACTCCCACACGCAACGAAAATGAATAAAGCCTCTTTTCTGAAGCTGTCTATCACCGTCACAATCAGTTGTTTGAGCTGGGCGTTCGCATCGCGCCCGGCGTTGACGGCGCAAGCGCCGGCATACAACCAAGACGGGCTGGACTTTTTTGAAAAGAAGATTCGCCCTGTGCTGATTACCCAATGCTATCAATGCCACAGCGCGACGGCGAAGAAGCTGGCAGGCGGCTTGCGGCTCGATACGCGCGCCGGAATGTTGAAAGGCGGGGCTTCGGGTCAACCTGCGATGGTGGTTGGCGCGCCGGAAAAGAGTTTGCTCATCAAGGCGATTCGTTACACCGACGCGAAGTTGCAGATGCCGATGAGCGGCAAGTTACCTGAAGCTGTCGTCCGCGATTTTGAAACGTGGATCAAGATGGGCGCGCCTGACCCGCGCGAAGAAACTGCGACTGCCACCAAACCTGAGCCTTACGAGTTTAACGAAGCCAAAAAGTTCTGGTCGTTTCAACCGCTCAAGGCCGCGACGATCCCCGTCGTCAAAAATCAGTCTTGGACGAAAACGCCGATAGACTATTTCATTCTTGCCAAGCTCGAAGAAAAGCGCATCACACCGGTTGCCGATGCCGATAAGCGCGCGTTGCTGCGCCGCGCGACGTTTGATTTGACAGGCTTGCCACCGACGCCGCGCGCAGTTGAAACCTTCGTCAACGACGCGTCGCCGCATGCGTTTGAGCAAGTGGTTGATCGCTTGTTGGCTTCTCCGGCTTATGGCGAACGCTGGGGGCGGCATTGGCTTGATTTGGTTCGTTATGCCGATACGGCCGGATGCGCTTCAGATTTCCCTGTGCCTTCGGCTTACAAATATCGCAACTACGTCATCAAGGCGTTCAACGACGACAAGCCTTATGATCAATTCATCAGCGAACAACTCGCCGGTGACTTGCTGCCGATTCAAAACACCGACGAAAAAGCGGCGGAGGCCGAACGACAAGAGAAGATCATCGCGACGGGTTATGTCGCCATTTCCCGGCGCTTCGGTTCGCGCGACACCGATGACAACTTGATGATTGACGATACGCTCGACAATCTGGGCAAAGCCTTTCTCGGCCTGAGCGTCTCGTGCGCGCGCTGCCACGATCATAAGTTCGATCCGATTCCGACGCGCGACTATTACGCGCTCTATGGCATTTTCAAAAGCACGCAATACGCTTTTCCCGGCACTGAAATTTACGCACACGCCCAC
>JABFSD010000884.1 GCA_013140935.1 Acidobacteriota bacterium | reverse complement strand
CGGTCGAGGCAGGCTTGGCTCTGCGTGCAGTTGTGCGGCTTCCAGTACGCGGCGCGGCTTTAGGCTGACTGGTTGTGACTCCGGCTTTCGCGCCAGCTTCGGTTTTCACATCGGCGTAAAACGTTTGCGAAAAATTCGCCACGCTGCCTTGCTTGCTGTAACGCAGCGTCCATTCAGGCGGCTTGCTTTTCGCCGTCGTACCCGGTGCGCCCTCGGTGCTTTCCTTGAGAATCTCGGCCATCAGCTTTTGCACTTCGCGTACGTCCTGAAAATGAAAGACCGCGTAAAAGCCTTGCGTACCGTTGCGCTTGGTTTCTTTCGCCGTCGTCAGCTTGATCGTAGGCGGCAACTTGGCGACGACTTCGCGTTTGAATTTCTCCATCGCCTCCGCAGGATTGCCGCCGCCTGCTGCTGACTTCTTTGCGTCTTCCGGCAAGTCGGGCAAACCGATGTGCAACAGCAAATCGCCGCTGCCGTCGGGCTGCAAAAAGATTTCCTGCTCGATGCTGATGCAACCCGAAGTCGTGACGACCAGCAACAGCAAACACGCGAACGCCAACCAACTCTGATTTGTTTTCATAATGAATTCCTTTGGGATGCTGGTGCGCGCGCATCATAAGCGCATTGCCCGCGCCGACAAAGGCCAGTAAGCTCTCGCGCCATCGTGTCCATTGTATTTGTTCCGTCACCTGAAAATCCCTCGTTGCCGCTGGCGCCGCTCGACATCGTGCGGCTCGTAGGCTTCGCCACCGGCGCGGCGCTGCATTTGTATCTGTGCCTGATGCTCTTTCAACGCTACGGCTGGCGGCGCGCGCAACGTGTGTTGTTGTTGCTCGGCTTCGTCATCGGCCTCTGGCATCTGGGCAACTTTGCCGTAGCCATTTATGAACTCCTCGATTTCAAGGTTGCCGGTTGGTGGCGCAAGTCGGCGAACATCGTCGCTTATATCGCGCTCGGTTTTCTGCCGCCGCTCTTGGCGCACGCACATTTCAGATTGATCGAATGGTTCGACCCGCGCATGGCAAACAGCTGGTTCGGACGTTTCTTAAAACCGCTGGCGTGGCTTGGTTACGCGCCGCTCGTAGTCATTCCTTACGCCGTCACCAAACTGTGGGAAGAGCCTTATGCCCAGCCGATGGAAAAACTCGGCTTGTTGTTGCTGCCGTTCATCGGCTGGTTTGTCTTCATCTTTCTCGAATGCGCCGTGATGGATTGGCGCTTGTCGCACGTCTGGCAAGCCCAACGCGAACGACAATTCTTTCGCATCTTCGCCGTCACGATGTTGGCGAGTGCTGCGCTGTTCACGCTGACTTATGTCATTGGCGCGCGCCTCTGGCCTGGCTTGGGCCGTCCGCTTGATCTCTTTGCCAAGCTGTCTTCGATTGTGCCGACGGCGATTGTCGCTTGGTATATCTATCGTTACCGCTATTTTGAATTGGTCTTGCGGCAGAGCGTGATTTACGCGGCGCTGGCGGCGGTGGTGATGATGACTTACATCTACGGCATTCGGCGTTTGAGTTTGGCGTTGGAGACGCGCTACGGCTTGCGCGCCGAAGTCGTCGAAGCCCTGCTGATCCTCGTCGTCTTTGCCGTAGCCGAACCCGTGCGCCGCGCGACTGAATACTATTTGCGCAAACTTTTCACGCGCGAAGTCGGCCTTTACCGCGAACTCGTCGCGCAAGTCGGCGGCGCTTCGGCCAATCTCGGCAAGCTCACGTCTTTCATCGCCTTCGCCGAAACCCGTTTGCGCGAAGCCCTCGAATTGAAAGACGTGCAAATCGTACCCGCTACGCAAGCGCGCGAAGCCTTCGCCGACGCCTGCCGTCTGGCTGAAGCTCGGCAACTCACGCAACTCGAAGACCCGCAATGGCTCGCGCGGCTAGACGCCGTCGCCGCTTACGCCCTTTGGCGCGAAGCCCGCGTAGTCGGCCTGCTCGTCATCCGCGACAAAGAGCGTCAGCTTACGGCTGAGAAACGCGAAGTTCTCACGGTACTCTCAGGCCACCTCGCTGCCGCCATCGAGAATTGCCAACTGCTCGAAGAAAAAGTCGAACTCGAACGCGAACTCGCTGCCAGCGAACGCCTCGCCTCACTCGGTCAAATGGCCGCGACCGTCGCGCACGAAGTCAAGAATCCGTTGAGCGCGATCAAATCAATCACTCAAGTCATGCGCGAAGACGAAACGGTCGCGGCTGAATACGGACGTGATTTGGATTTGATTACGGGCGAAGTTGATCGCTTGAATCGCAGCGTCTCGCAACTCTTGAGCTTCTCGCGTCCGTCAGCGATTGCCGCTGCGCCCGCGTTGTTTTCAGAGCTTGCTCAAACGGTTGTTACGCTCGCGCGCAATGAAGCCGCTGAACGCGACGTGCAACTCAAACTCGAATTGACTTATGACCCGCAACTTGATGGCGCTACGGTTGCCGCTCTCAAAGAAGTGTTGCTCAACCTCACGCTCAACGGCGTGCAGTCCATGCCACAAATTGGGCGACAAGCTGGCACGGTGACGATTGCGAGCCAGCAACTTGATGCCGCGCGTTGGCAATTCACCGTCAGCGACGAAGGCGAAGGCGTCGCACCCGAACAACAAAGCAAAATCTTCGAGCCGTTTTTTACGACCAAACAGCGCGGTACAGGGCTGGGCTTGGCGATTGTCGCGCGGCGCGTACGCGAACTCGGCGGTACGATTCAATGCGTGAGTCCGCTCGCCGATGAACGCGGGACGCGCTTTGCTATCGCTTTGCCTGTGCTAAAGTAACGCCGTCGTTCACGACAACGCGGCCCCAAAAACAGCGAGGAATTTTCGTATGGCAATCAGCGCACAACACCTCAAAGAAATCATTTATCCAGACTCGGATGGAAAGCCTATGGCCGAAAACACTGAACAATATGATTACCTGACAATGATCAAAACCGGACTAGCGGCGCAGTTCAAAAATGAAAATGTTTTTGTCGCGGGTGATTTGCTTTGGTATCCCGTGCAAGGCCGTCCTGACATTACCGTCGCGCCCGATGTGCTAGTGGCCTTCGGGCGACCGCCCGGACGGCGTAGTTCATATAAACAATGGGAAGAAGGAAACGTTGCGCCGCAAGTTGTTTTTGAAATCCTTTCGCCTGGCAACACCAGACGCGAGTTACAAGCCAAGCGAACTTTTTATCAGCGTCACGGCGTCGAGGAGTATTACGAGTACGATCCCGATAACGGCACGCTCGACTGTTGGCGGCGCGTAGGCGACTTTTTCACTTACCTCTCGATTGACGATGAATGGACGAGCCCGCGTCTCGGTATCAAACTTCGGCTTGAAGCGAATGGCGCGCTCAGTGTTTTTTACCCCAATGGTCGCAAGTTTGAGCTGACGGAAGATGAAATCCTACGCGCCAATGCGGCTGAGTTGCGCGCCGAACGCTTTGCCGCCAAGTTGCGCGAGCTTGGCATTGAGCCGGAATGATTGGAGTGCAATGAGGGGCCCACAATGGAAACACTCAATCTGGCTGCGGTTGATGACTCCGACGGAGTGGAACTGATCGAAGAAGATGGTTTGTTAGTGATTCATCTCAAATGCGATGGACCACTGCCTGAACACTTAACGGAATGGCTACGCGATCCTGTTAAACACGAACGTGAATTGCGGATGCGAGAATTGATGCGGCAGTGTGGTGTAGAAGACTTTGAGTGAGACCTTTTGTTTTGAACGCGCTATGCCCGAACCCAAAATCTTAATCCCAAAAATTCTTATCATAGACGACGAAGAAGCCGCGCGTTACGGCATGCAACGCGCGCTGAAAAGTTACGCTATCCGCGAAGCCGGTTCTGTGCCTGAAGCCCGCCAACTCATCACCGCTGACAAACCCGATTTGCTGTTGCTCGACATCAATCTGCCCGGCGTAAGCGGGTTGGATTATTTGCGCGAACTGCAAACGCAAGCCGATGCGCCGCCGGTCGTGATGCTCACCGCGCACGGCAACGAACGCACCGCCGTCGAAGCCATCAAGGCCGGTGCTTATGATTACCTCGCCAAGCCCTTTGAAGTTGACGAACTGCGCCTTGTCGTCAAAAACGCTTTAGAGAATCGTTCGCTCAAACGTGAGAATCAGGAATTGCGCGCTGCGCTCAAAGCCGCGCGTGGCGTAGGCGATTTGCTCGGCACCAGCGAACCGATGCGGCGCATTTACGATTTGATTAACAAGGTCGCCGCGACCGATGTGACGGTGCTGATTCGCGGCGAATCGGGCACGGGCAAGGAACTCGTCGCGCGCGCCATTCACGAACAGAGCCACGCGCGCCGCAAGGGCGAATTCATTGCGATGAATTGCGCCGCGCTGCCGTCTGAGTTGATCGAATCGGAATTGTTCGGCCACGAGAAAGGCGCGTTCACCGGAGCCGCCGCCCAACGCAAAGGCAAGTTTGAGTTGGCGCACGGCGGTACGATCTTTCTCGACGAAATCGGCGACATGAGTTTGAACACGCAAGCCAAGCTCTTGCGCGTACTCGAAGAACGCAAGGTCGAACGGCTGGGCAGTTCGCAAACCGTGTCGGTTGACGTGCGCGTCGTCAGCGCCACCAACCGCGATTTGCAACAAGCGGTTGAGGCAGGCACGTTTCGCGCCGACCTCTATTACCGCTTGCGCGTAGTCCAACTCGACCTGCCGCCCCTGCGCGAGCGCCGCGAAGACATCCCCTTGCTGGCGACGCATTTTTTGCAAGGTTACGCCACGCGCTATCAGCTTAAATGCACCGAGATCAGCGCCGCCGCCCTGCAACGCCTCATCGCGTATGACTGGCCCGGCAACGTACGCGAATTGCGCAACGCTCTCGAACGCAGCGTTGTGCTGGCCGATGGCACAAGTCTCGAAACCAGCGACCTGCCTGCCGAATTTATGAATGAGTCGGTTAAACCACAAACAGTGGTTGCGTCATCCGCACCATCAACCAAACTCGAATTGCCGACGACGCCATTGCAACCTTTAGACGAAAACGCATTACAGATTCCGTTCCTCGCCGACTTCCGCGAAGCCCGCCGCGAATTCGAGCGCGCCTACATCGAACGCTGCCTGCACGAAACCGGCGGCAACGTCACCCGCGCCGCCGAGCGCGTAGGCATGCATCGCCAAAGCCTTCAACAAAAACTCAAAGACTTGGGACTCACGCGCCGCTACGTGTTTGGCGACGAAGCGCCAGATTCCGATGACGAGTGACAGCTTCGCCTGACAGGCATCTTCACCTTTCGGGCAGCCCCAACGGGGCGTCAGAATATAGCCCAGGGTGCAGCTCTGGGTTGCACAAACCGAATTTTCAAAAGCCCTGAAAGGGCGTGATACGCAATGGTTTATCACGCCCTTTCAGGGCTTTTACAATCATTCTCCGCCGTTCCCAGGGCTTCACCCTGGGCTGTATTCCCGCGCTCCGTTGGAGCTTCCAGAACCTTTGGCATCGCCCTTGCACTAAGCCATTCCGCAACCGTTGAGGATATTTAAGAACCTTGCGCCGTCGCCAACGCCAAGCGGTGAACTGGCACGGCGCAAGAATTTTTTGAAAGGTGCGAGGTTAAATTTATGTCTATCGTTTTTCTCTGTTCCAGTTTTGGAGGCCCATTCATTCTGTTGGGTGCGCTGTTGGTCTTTGCTGTTGTTCCGCTCGCCTTGATTGCAATCTCAATCAGGTACGGCTTCTGCGCGAAATCATAACGCCACCAGCAACGAGGCTCTATGTTCAAATCCCAAACACAAAAATCTCTTTCACTCACACTGATCGGCGCGTTGCTATACGCGCTGTTGGCCGCGCCCGCTTTCGCCGCGCCTTTAACACCTGAAGCAAAAGAAGCCGCGCGCGTAGCCAAAATCAAAAGCTCCATCACTGAGCTAGGCACCGGCACTGACGCTACGATCAAAATCAAGCTGCGCGATAAAACCAAGCTGGCGGGTTACGTCAGTGAGGCGGGCGTTGATTCGTTCACGATCACCGACGCCAAGACAGGCGCAGCCACTGAAGTGCCTTATCCGAACGTCGTGCAAGCCAAAGGCAAGAACCTTTCCACCGGAGCCGCCATTGCGATTGGCATTGGTATCGGCGTCGGCGCAACTTTTCTGACGCTTTATTTGTTATTCCTCGCACTCGAAGACTAAGGAGCAACAATGATGGTTATCCTCGTAATTGTTTTATGCATAGCGATGATCTTGAGCGCCCTCGGCGTCGTCGCCTGGGTGTTACACGGAGTACTGGCTGAACTCATCGGCTAATCAATTCAATATGCGCGTCTTGTTATCTTCCTTTTGTTTGCTGTGCTTGCTGACCGTCCTGGCACTGCCGCTGGCCTTGATCGTTAGTGAATTTTTTGCGGAAGCTGCGCGCAAACGTCGTCACCAAACCCTACTGACGAATGACGCGCCGCGCGAGTCGCATTCGATCTATTGATTTGATTTTAAGAAAAAGTATTTCCGAAGAAAGCTCCAACGGAGCGTCAGCCAATAGCCTGGGGTGAAGCCCCAGGAAGCGAATTGAGACGAGTTGTCCAGCCCTGAAAGGGTGACCAGCGACAGGTTTGGCTTTGGGCTGGCCGAATCACACGCACGAATTCCCAGGGCTTCACCCTGGGCTTTCGGCTGGTCGTCCCGTTGGGACTTTTCGGAACAGCGTTTTCTTAAAATCTTTTTCTCTGAGGGAAACACGATGAAAGCGATCACCCTATCCATTTTTCTTGTTGGCCTTTGCTTTGGCTTCGCGGTGACGGCCAACGCGCAAGCTGCTGACCAACAAGACTGGCAAACCGTAATGCAACTGCCCGCCGCCGCCAACGTGCGTATTGAGACCAAAGACAAACACAAGAAAACCGCCTGGCTCGTCGCCGTCACTGACACCGAAGTTAAACTCGAAGACGACGGCGAAATCTTCACGTACCGCCGCGACGAGATCAAAAAGCTCTGGCAACTGCGCGAACCCAATCGCACGAAACAACGCATCTTCTCCGGCATCGGCCTGACAGCGGGTACGTTTGCCGGAATCGTAATCGGGATGGGGCTAGGCCTTAGACAATGCGGCAGAAGCTGCAACGAAGAAAAAGTGGGAGGCATGGCGGCAATCATCGGCTTGCCCGTCGCAGGCGGCGTGATTGGCTACAAGCTGGCAGGCAATGGCAAGCCGGTGTTGGTTTATGCTACGCCGTAAATGGATGAGCAAGGAGGTCTTATGCAAAAAATCAGTCAATCGTTTCTATCGTTTATTTTGATCTGCTTATTTCAGCCAGCGGGTACTTTCGTGGCGAGTGCTAATGATGAATTGACGGCTGAAGAAAAGCGCGCCGCCATCGTGCTTGCCAATGCTTTCATGAAGCAGTGGGAAGAAACCGGCGACATGAAACAACTCGTCGAGTCGTTTTATGCGCCAGATTTTATCGAGTGTTTTGTAGAACGAGAGAAACGAAATCTAGCTCAGAAAGGTGACCCCGCCAAAACTCGTGAATTTGCTTTTGGCTTGGCATATCAGCCTGCTTTGCTTGAAACCGCTGCTCGTGAAGATTGGCAACGGCTTTACGTCGCAATGATGGAGTTGACCTTTTGCCTGATGACGCATTATTTGAATCAACAAGCTGGAGCTATGCTGCACGGAAAGGAACTTGAGTTTGAGAGTGAAAAAATGATGAGAAGTTTTGAAAGGATGCTCTCACCTGAAGTGCGAAAAGAGTTGCTGCAACATCGCATCCTCAAAAGCTATTTTTCAGATGACGACGACGCACTGCCTGCTATTCAAACTGTTGAAGAAATGCGAGAGATAGCCATCGTGCTGGAAAAAACCACCGCCTCAATGAAAAAAACAGTTGGCAGCAATGCATATCAACCTACGCTCGTAGCGCGCAGACTGGCAACCAAACTGCGTATGGGCTTGCAGCCTAATCAGGTAAGTGACGGGAGGGTTGAATACGGATTGAAAATGCCGCGAGACGCTAAAGTGATTTATATGCCGACCATGTTGATGCACTTTTTGGTCATCGCTAAAGTCGAAGGGCATTACAAAGTCTACTGGGCAGAGGTTATTTCCGCATGAATTTATTCGGCTTGTGGCGTTTCAGTTTAGCTGTTTACTTGCTGGGTTGTTGTGCCATCCTGCCTTTCAGTCAGTGGCACACAACTGCTTCTGCTAACAACTTCGCTATGCCACGCCGCCTCATCCTCATCCTCGACGGCGTACCCTTTGACACCATCGAAAAGCTGCGCGCCGAAGGGCGGTTCAAACGCTTCACCCATCCCGCCAGAATGGTGGCGACGTTTCCGAGTTCGACCAATCCTTCGCTCGTAGAAATTCTGCACACCGAAAACGCGCCCGGTTACGAAGACCATTTTTATGAC
>JABFSD010000516.1 GCA_013140935.1 Acidobacteriota bacterium | reverse complement strand
CGGTAAATCGGCGGGTCTGGGCGATCTCGAAATTCTCTGCGACGCCGCGCCCATTGAAATCGGCAATCGCTTGTGGTTCGACTTTGATCGCGACGGCGTGCAAGACCCCGGTGAAGGCGGCATTCCGAATGCGACCGTGCAACTCGTCAAAAACGGCGTCGTCGTCGGGACGACGACGACCAACGCGACGGGTAACTATTATTTCAACGACGCGAACGTGCCGGGCGGCGTGTTGCCGAACATGGCGTACGTCATTCGCGTGAACAAATCGCAACTCGCGTTGGCCAGCACCGTGCTGACGACGGCGGATGTGAACAGCGGCGCGAATAGCGACGCGCGCGATTCCGACGCGACGATGAACGGCACCGATGCGGTGGTTCAGTTGACGACGGGCACGGCCGGCGCGAACGATCACACTTACGATTTCGGCTTCCAACCCCAGCGCGTAGACCTCTCGTTGACCAAAGCCGTCAGCAATGGGCCTTACGTCGTTGGCCAACAAATCACTTATACGTTAGTCGTAGCCAACGCGACCGATTGCGGCATTTACGGCCCGTGTTCGGTGGCGACGGATGTCACGGTGCGTGACGTTTTACCGGCAGGCTTGACCTTCCAGACGGCGAATCCGGCGGCGGATTTCAACAACGCCGCCAGCACGTGGACGGTGGGCACGCTCAATCCGGGCGCTTCTCGAACGCTGATGATTACCGCACGCATCAACGAAGGCTTCAGCGGCCCGATCCGCAATTACGCGCAGGTGAATACGCAAGGCGGATTCGCCGACATTGACTCGACGCCGGGCAACAATCCGAACGGCCCGCCCACCGAAGACGACGAAGCCGAAGTCACGATCAACGTGCCGCAACAACGCGTTGATCTCTCGCTCGTCAAGACAGTCGCCAGCGGCACTTATGCGCCGGGCGTGCCAATCACTTACACGCTGGTCGTCTCGAACGCCACCACCTGCGGCAACTTCGGGCCATGCGGCAATGCGACGGGTGTCACCATCCGCGATGTGCTGCCGCCGCAACTGACCTTTGTCAGTGCCAATCCGGCGGCGGCTTTCGATGCCGCGACTAGTACGTGGACGGTCGGTAACCTGAACGCAGGCGCTTCGGCGGCTTTGACGATCACGGCGACGATCAATGCCAACGTAGTCGGCAACATTCGAAACTACGCGCAGGTGCAAACCCAAGGTGGCCCGACCGATATTGATTCGACGCCGGGCAATAACCCGAACGGCCCACCCACCGAAGACGACGAAACCGAAGTCACGATTAACGTAGGTGCAGTCAGCATCGGCGATTTCGTGTGGCTCGATAAAAACGGCAACGGTTGCCAGGATAACGATCCGCTCGAAGCCGGAATCCCCGGCGTGCCCGTGACCTTGTTGCGCGGCGACGGTTCGACGGTATCAACCCAAAACACGAACGCGAGCGGCAGATACTTGTTTGAAAATCTGTCACCCGGAACCTATCGCGTGAGATTCGGCGTGTTGAGCGGTTACGCCTTCACGCGCCGCAATAACGGAGCCTGTGGCGGTGACAAAGACAGTGACCCTGACGCTACGACGGGCGAAACGGCGAATGTCAATGTCACACCAGGGACGAGCAATCTCGATCTCGACGCGGGGCTTTATCAGCCCGCTTCGTTGGGTGATATGGTGTTTCTCGATGCCAACCGCAACGGCATTATGGAAGTCGGCGAAACTGGCATTAACGGCATCACCGTGATGTTGCTTGACGCCAACGGCAACGTAGTTGGCACTACGTCAACGAGTGGCAACGGCAAATATAGCTTCACGAATTTAGCGCCGGGCAATTACAGCGTGATGTTCGGCGGATTGCCGCAAGGTTTCATTTATACCTTGCGCGATCAGGGCGGCAACGAAGCGACAGACAGCGACGTTGATCCGGCCAACGGCAAGACGGCGCAAGTCATGTTGATGTCGGGACAAAGCTATCTCGATCTCGACGCGGGCGCTTATGCGCGCATTGATCTTTCGTTGACCAAGACCGTAGTGCAACAGCCGCCTTACGTGACCGGACAAACGTTGACTTACACGATCACGATTACGAACGCGGCAGGCTTGGCGCAGGCCACGGGCGTGACGGTGCGTGACGTATTGCCGAGCGGCGTCAGCTTCACGAGCGCGACGCCTTCGCAAGGCACGTTCGACAACGCTGCCGGTGTATGGAACGTCGGCTCATTGAATTCCGGCGCTTCGGCGACGTTGCAGATTGCGACGACGCTCACGGCGACCACCGGCGCGATTACCAACTGCGCCCAGGTGCAAACTGCGAACGAAGGCGACATAGACTCTACGCCGGGCAATGGCACTTCCAACGGCGAAGACGACGAAGCCTGCACGACGATCAATATCGTATCGGCTTCGCTGGGCGATTTTGTCTGGATGGACTTGAACGGCAACGGCTGTCAGGACGCGGGTGAACCCGGCGTGCCGGGCGTCACCGTGACCCTGTTCCGCAGCGATAACTCGCAAGTGGGACAAACCACGACCGATGGCAACGGACGTTATCAATTCACCAATCTCGCGCCGGGCAACTATTACGTCGTGTTCGGCCAGCCCACCGGCTTCACCTTCACGGGGCAGAAAAAG